>NZ_PUWT01000064.1:0-27678 GCF_002968995.1 Photorhabdus hindustanensis | reverse complement strand
TCATAAAAGTCAGAAGGTAAAGGAGTGGCTGGCACGACATCCCAAATTTACCCTGTTGTTTTTACCGGTCTATTCACCGTGGCTAAATAAAATAGAACGGTTATGGCAATCGCTCCATGAGACAATAACGCGAAATCACCGTTGTCAATTTATGTGGCAGTTGCTTAATTATGTTGATGCCTTTTTGGCATCGTTTTCATCACAGCAAAAACCAGGAAGACAAAAAATGAGTGTAGCACTATTATGAAATCTTATTTAATACAATCCAATTAAACAATAAGATATAAGATTACCCACACTTGCTTGTTAATAATATTAAAATAACCTTACCCATATTGTAAAACCCCAAGTCACTCAATAACAAACATTTATTTAATTCGATTTTAAATAATAAAAACCCATTAACTATAAATGAGGTATAAATATGCACATAATTGTTATTCTGCCAGGCCGTATTGATATAGTATATGATGGAATTTTATCTCTATCATCGTATTATACAAGGATTATATTATGAAAGAAAAATTGCTTTTCATTATGGCTTTTATCAGCACGCTCTCATTCTCATCGATGGCATATAGCGCCGAAGAAATAGAGATAATAAACGGTGAGCCTGCCGCATCGAATGAATTCCCATTCTATTCGGCACTTAATACAAAAGATGGAAACATTGAAGGGCATCATTGTGGCTCTATATTAATCAATAAACGTTGGGTTTTAACAGCAGCTCACTGTGTTGAAGATGATAATATTAAATCCACAATCTATGTAGGATTAGAAAGGTATAAACCGACACCAATATATAAAGATAAAGTTGATATTGAGAAAATAATTATTCATCCAAATTGGTTTACATCGCCAGAAAATACTCAATATAAAACGGGAACAAAAAAAGAAGCACGAAAACGAGGACAATATGATATAGCGTTAATTAAGCTCAACCGAGATACTCATAGTAACGCATTTGCAAAACTCAATGGAATAAACGAAAACATTGAACTACCCGTTGGTACAGAATTAACGGTTATTGGTTTTGGCAGGACGGAAAGCGCATTAACTCCAGATATATTAATGAAAACCAATGAACATATTCTTGATGATAAGAAATGTATCGAAGTCCCCCCAGGATATCCTGATACAAATTATGATCCCAAAATAAATATTTGTTCCGGCAATCCAAATGGCGGTGTCGGCGGCGGAGATTCAGGCGGGCCATTAATGGTTAAAACAAATAACAACGACTATTTGGTTTCTGGATTAGTCTCTCGTTCACTGTTAAAGCCAGCAGAACAGTTTACTAAGGTCAGTTTTTTCAATAATTGGATACTCGAAACCATGAAAAATAATTAATTCCTATTAAACCAATCTTAGCATAAAAAGTTTAATAAGAAGCAAGTAATATGCCTGAGAAGTGAAATACTCAGGCATAAAAAAGATCTTATTTTATATTGGTGATTCTTGCGATTTTTTATATCGAGATAATGTTGATGAAAAATTACTTCCTGCACTTTGCACTTTGCCGGTAATAACATTGACCGGTGATGACAATATCCCCGAACAATTATGACAAGCGGCAAAATCATCTCCAGCTTGTTTTGTTGTTAACCGCTGAGTAAAAATAGATGATTGCAACATATCCCGCATATATTCCCCTATTTTCCGACTTCCAACAGCTTTCCCTTCCCTTTCATCTTCTAAAGTTAATAAATTATTCAGTGCCTGTACCTCTGCGTGCAAACCAGCAATACCTGCCATCGTCGGTAATACATAGTGATTATTAATAATATGATTTCTGATCAAAGATTCTATTACTGGATGCAAAGGATTTTCCTCACCATACATCTCTCTTATCCCTGAAATAAAGGCTTCAATATCAGTAACCTTATAAGCTTCTGCCTCGTCACTTTGTTGCATTTTCCATGCTTCTTTATCTTTTACTATTGATAATTTCGGACGTTTAATCAAGCTAATACCCGGGAATAATCTTCCATTCGCTAAATTTCTATCATTATCCTTAAAATTAACAAATTCATCGTCATAATCACCATTATGCACATATCCTGCATGAGCAGCGAAATCTTGCAGAGATTTTTTTGAATAAATGAAATTTCCATCAGAAACACCATCCTTTTTTAAACCCGGTTTAAAGAATTTACGCTGCTTTGCAGGTTTCAATTGCCCAAACTCTTGCGAAGCATTGAGAATTAATTGCGTTTTTCTATTAAAATCACCAAATTCAGGAATCTGTTTCTTATAAGCTGACATAACTGCTTTTACATCAGGTAATTCCAAATGTAATGCATCCAACAACCCTTCATTCGAAGTTTTGCTTTTACCAGATGTAACTGCTTTTTCGCGAATATCATTCTTGAACATTTCTACTCTCTCTATAATGGCTGAACTTGTGATACCTGATATTATTATTTTATGCCAAACAACATTGCCCTGTTTTTTTTCGATCTACAAAATAAATCAATCAATTTCTGACAAATCAGATAGTAAAAAATATTGCTAAATTTAAATAAAAAAGCTATTAAAAAAATCTACGATATTATAGCAACCGTTTTTTGAATGAATTAATGACCTCAATAGTATTACCTTTCTTGCCGGGTGAAACAGTAGCATCTTCTGACAATACTTTGACATTCATCTTTCCTTTATCATCCCTAGCCAACAGAGCATAACTATAGCCAGCCCTAATAGCAGGTTTTTCAGGCTTCTTTTCGTCATAGTTAAAAACGCCAACATTTTCTACCGTATTATCAATCACAACGCCCGGTTTGCCCATATAGGTAATAACACTCTGATCATACTTTGCAAATATATTCACCAGATCGTTATTCTGTTCGCCAACCGTCATCGGCTCGCTGTCCGGCGAAAGGGCTTTATGGCTCTCATAAGTAGCAACAACACCCTGCCGACCTGTTTTCCATTCATTATCTCCGGGTCTCTGTCCCGTATGATAAGCAAAAAAATAGCCATCCTTCACGGCATATACCATAGTACAACCACTCAATGCGCCAGACGTAACAATAACCGGATGCCCCGCCTGAATATCCTTCAAAGCAATTCTAATCCCCACGGTTCCCGATGCGCCATTCACCACATTAATCCCGGTAATATTGGGGTCCAGCGTATTTTTTCCCCAATGCACTCCTATCGCTCCTGAACCCGATTCTGATGATGTAACTTGATCACCAAGAAATCCCATCACAACATCATGAAAAGGATTTTCCTGACGGGGAACGTTATTTCTCAAAGGTATTGCCTGTGCAAGCTCCCGATTACTGTCATAACGATGGGCCACGACAGGCACGTTAATTGGCGCCTCTTCACTCCCCACCAATAACCCTTTATTCCTCAACGGGGAAATATATCCCTTATTAAGGCTTCTATCCGCAAGAAATTGCTTCAATCCTTTGGTTTGCCTGCTTTTATAACCTTCCCCAGACTCACTCTCATTATTTAAAAACTCAAGATGTCCACCAGAAGAACTTGATAATGGCGACTGCGTGGCACTATTTCTAGTACGTTGTGTGGATATTGTTTGAGGATTAGCATGTTTTAACATTAATAGGCCCACTCCACTATATTGGTTAAATTTATTACATCTAATATTTTGATTTACCTAATATTATTTTCGCAATCCTAATATAAATATTTGAATAATACAATTCACTCTGGTTTACTAAATTTTCTATCATAATTATCAAGTTTAGATTTTAATGTTTCAATATTTTCATAAAAATCATTAACATCGTATTCGGTTAAATAAATGTCCACGCCTTGATCTCTCTTCACTCTATCTAACTTAATATTAGATACATCTTTATGTATATCAAGCGTCTCTGAAATTAACGCTCTCTTTTCATCGTCAGATAATAGATTAAGCTTATGACTTAATAATATTTTTAATTTATTAAGATTAACGGGATCTTTTCCTCTGGAATTTAACCAATCTGCTATTTTCAGCGGAGGTAATGCCCCTTCTCCTAAATCTGATTGATAGATATATCCCACTGTTTCCTGGTCATTGGATGGGATATCAATTAAAAACATATGCCCCAGTCGACGATCATTAACCAATGCAACATAATTTTTTGCACTACTGAGTTGATCAACTCTTTCAGCAAATTCATTGCCATCTATTTTTCCTGTCTGGGCCGCTTTTACTGGATCAACAGCATGTTCCCCCTCAGTCATCAATTTAAATATGTTTTGGGCGGATAAACCACAAACGGGCTCAGTAGGATCATAAGGATTTACCCCAACTATTTCTTGATAGGGTTCAATACCACCGAATTCAGAAACAATTTCATCAATTGCCTTAAATATAGTTGCCAAGCCCCGATCAGTGATTTTATCCTGCCAATTATCATTCCAAAGTAATTTATTTCCTTTTGGATCATTATGTAGTGCGATAATATCATCTATCAATTTTACGGCATTTATATTATGTTTTTTTAACTTTGATCTATCCTTTGTTCTTGATAAGCCAGTAGAAAGCCCTATTTCCAGATGATTACCGGTTTCTATATTTTCACATGTTTTATCTTTTCCGGCACGAGTTTCAATTTTTTTTGCAAAGTCGCTGATTGGCATAATATTATCACCCAAGAGTTATAAGTAAGTAATATATAGGCTAAAACACTCCTAGCAACAAGATGTTTTTATATAAAGCAATCAATAAAAATATTGTTATCTTCTACTACTTGCCATCTTATTATGGGTAATTAATTAAGTGATTATTTCTAAATGCTAATTAATTTATTAGAATCTACTTTATCAACAATAATACCTATGCCGTTTATCTTAACAACCGCTTTACGGCTGTTTACCCATCTTGAAAGAATCTCCTTTATTTCAGAACAATAGATTGAAAAAGTAATGCCTGAAACCTCAAGAATAATTTTTTCATTTTCTTGCTTATCATTATTGTCTACAACCGATAAGACTGGTTTAGTTATTAGATTCACTTTAGTTAGCGCCAAACGCACATCTTCTGTGCCACCTAAATCAGTACATAATTCTGCTAACAAAGCTTGGCTTATTTGTGAACTAGTAGGATTCAATTTTTGATTCACAGAATGGGAAATTTCCATAACTGGCTCTATTGTATTTTTAATATCTTGAAGTTCTACCGGTGCGGTAACTGAATATAATAGAGAGAGTCTTGGACGATTACCAAGAGCCTGCCAAAAATTACCCAAGCTATTTAAATTCTCCTGCGGCGGAATAACTCTGGTGTAAGCACCAGGAATTTTTGGTAATTGACGATGATTAATCAATGCGTTCAAAACAGAAGTCATTATTTTTGCAGCTTGATTATCAGGCTGGCTATCCGGGCTACTGCCATCAACTGAGGGTTTATTCGAATGCCAGTAAGTAATCAAATAATTATAATTAATATTGACCCACCCCGGTAACAATAAATTAGTCACAGGATTATAACGCTTTGGTTCAGCAGAGCGTAATTGCAAATCTTCATGTACATCATAGAGAAATACACTTATTGTCGGCTTCGATGGAATCGAATTTATCTCCGGCAAATCAAAACGAATATCAATATTATTTAAATATTGAGATAGAATATCTTTTAATGCGTTATTAACTTCCACAATAGCATTATTAGGTTCAATGATATCTTTCATATCGACTCCAAATTTGATAAGCATTTAAAAAATCAGTCTACCACTCTTATTTAATTCGAGAATAACCGCCCGCTCTATATGTTGATGCTCAATTTTTTCACTATTATTGTCTGCGGCTAATATTGATGCTAATAGGGCAATATTTCTAATATTAGCCCCAGTCAAATCAGCCCGTTTAGCCAAATGTGCAAAATCAATTTCGTCGGATAATTTCAGTTGTTCAGGCCAGATGGTTTGCCACATTTTTTTACGTAATGTTTCGTCAGGATAAGTAAAATGAGTAATAAAGGTAAAACGGCGATTAAAAGCGCTATCCAAATGGCTACGGTTATTAGTAGCTAAAATCACCAATCCCGGATAATCCTCCAGCCGTTGTAACAGATAAGAAACTTCAATATTAGCATGTCTATCCTGAGCATTCTTGGTTTCACTGCGTTTGCCAAATAGTGCATCGGCTTCATCGAAAAACAGTACCCCGGAATCCGTCTCAGCCAGGTCGAAAATACGAGCAATATTTTTTTCCGTTTCACCAATATATTTATTCACCACGGTAGAGAGATCGACTTTAATCAAATCAACGCCAAGATGCCCGGCAATCACTTCTGCGGCCATCGTTTTACCCGTTCCCGATTCACCGTAAAATAGTGCGCTAATACCGGTACCATAGCCTATTTTCTCCTGAAAGCCAGCACTCAAAATCTGGTCACGGTAATTAATTGCCGCGATAATTTCTTTCAATTGTTGAGCTAATTCATCAGAAACTACTAAGTCATTAAAATTACGCGTTGGCGTTATTCGTTTAGCCAATTTACCTAAGTTCTGTTGAGCACGGAAACTTAATGCTTTACGTAAATCTATTTCCTCTAATTGACCATCCGGTTGCCGTAATATTTGATATCGATAAGCTTCTTTTAGAATTAATGGCAAGGTTTCTGCGGTAAATGAGAAACGCTGGCACAATTGAGCAATATTAATCCTCTGAGCGGTATTATCCGGTAAATATTCTTTCAACATAGACTCTTTATCCACCAGCGTAGCTACCGACATCTCTATTTGTACCATTGGCAGATGTTTAATCCAAACTAATGCATCTCCCGGCTCTACCAAACAAACCACCCGTAATCTTGGTTGATTTAATAAAACGGATAATGCGTTATTCAATATTTTCTTTTCCTCTGCAAGCAAAGAAAAATTGCGAATTAATAAACAAGCATTATGTAACCGTGCTTCTCTCACTGCATCTGCTAACAAATTAACTATTACAGTTGAGTTCTCTTCCTCTGGTAATCGAGCTAAATTCAAGATTAAAGTGCTGATTCTGTGAAACGCCATAATAGTGCTGACTGCTAACTCTCTGGCACTGCCCTGTTTTCCTTTCAGTATCACCAGCGGACGAATTTCATCAGTTTCTTTCAATAATATCTTTTCAAGTGAATGACAAAGGGTTGGCGGATACCAAAGGCGTGAAACAGGATAATGCCAATAAGCACAAGTTATTAGGGGAGGCAAAATTACCTGTTGTCCTGATAAAAAATGCCAAACGGCGCTGTGGGTTAAAAATTGCGTTTGTAACCAAATAGGTTCTTCGTGGTTATTGAGCCGTAATAATTGGTTATTGATTAACGGAGCGTGTGGTAAAAAACTGTTTTGCAGGAATTGCCAGTCACTTTGGCGTTGACTAAATAATTCAATTGCTAAAGCAAAATTGGGCCACTGTTTTTTACTGTTACCATTCAGAGCGGCAAATAATGCATGATAACGGCTGTCAAAATGTGGCAATAAACCGAGTAATAAAGCATCACGCTCAAATTCTGTGAGTTCAAAACGTTCAACCAATAAAGACAATAAATCAGAGGTAAAGTGTTCCTCGGTTTTCGGATGAATAATAACGTCACCTTCCTCAAATAGCCAATGAGGAAAGCCCTGCGGTTGTAACAAATATTCCTCTACCTTATCCTCATTAAGTAAAAAACTCTCCGGTAATGAATCGTACCTTTCCCTCTTTTGATAATAGTAGCGCTGTAATAACAGATCGATACGTTCCAAATGGGGATAAATCCAATGTAATTCAGCTACCACATAGTGACTATTTTTAAGTAAAGAGTTCATATAAACCTTTTAAATATTTTGCCAGTCAATCTGTAAATGACGATTTAGCCAGGGAAGTTTAGCGATATTTAATGGCCACGGCCAGTCGGCTAATAACAGATCAAATGGCTGATGTTGTAGTGTAATTTTTATTTCCTGTTCATCTATCAGCAATTCACCCGGTCGTTGTAAAAACAGTTGGCGGGCATCATTTCGGCTCAGTTTTTTCCAGCCCGGAAGTTGAGCTATAATCGCATCCAACCATTGCTCTATTATCAACTGTTTTTCTGACTCAACAGGGATTGATTGCATCTCTTCATCAATCATTAATCCGCATAAAACTTTATTCAATACTTTTCTCTCTACCTGCCTCTTTTCACTCCCCCAAATAAAATAATCCAGGAAATCAACCGCCATAAATTGAGCTTGACGATGAATAAATTTTTTCTCCTCAAGTAGATCTAATTGATTAAATAAAGCGGGTAACATCGGCCATAGAATTAATATTCCCGCATTATTTACCTGATATGGAGAAGTTAAATCTGATTCAGGATATGGCCTGTTAATAGCCCGAGGTTGATTACAATTATTATCTTTAGAGCGCAAATTATCTGGTGTTGATAATATTGATTGTTCTTGAAAAGTTTGATGCTGACTTAATTGTGGAAAATTTTCCCGATGCTCTGTAGATAATTTCTGTAATAGCTCGGTAATCATTGAATTAACCGGATCTATTTGCTGTAAAGATTGTTCTCTAGAAGTTTGTGTTTCACAACCAAAACGATTGACTAAATTTCTATATTCCTGAATAGAGAGGTGTGTCTTACACAGTCTTGGAATCCATTCTATTTGCCAAATCGGCTTCAACCATTCATTTAATAAGGTATTTTCAGCGACTATATTCTGGCGAAATAACGTAATAATAGGCACAATATCAAGCATACTGCTATCAAATTCAGCCATGATATATGATATCACTTTCATATCTGGTTTGGGTATTTCCTGAATATTATGCCGCTGTATATATCCCAATCCATTCAATACCAATTGCCAAGAGGTAACTACTTTTCCTTGATGCTGAGATCTATCTATATTCTCCGATAATTTGCAATTAATCGCGGTTAATAAATCTGGTTGACTGATAGCTAAAAGCCGTTGCAAACCGTGCTCAGATAAGCAACTCTTTGCCAATAATAATGCTAAATTTTTCTCTATTTGCATTAATTTATTAATTAAAACTTTAATATTAACGTCAATATTCTTATTGCTCTCTATTGCATTTTCAGGATTTAATTTAACCTCTTTTTGATATAAATACTGGATAAATCCCTCAATATCAGATAAATCATTATTATATAATAAAGAGAATTTACCGGTATTATGGGATATTATTGAACCCTCCGTAATAATTTTTTCCTTATTATTTTTACAATATTGGTCCAATGCTTTATTTATTGCAATATTAAACCTAATAGGAAATAATGAATTAAAATCATGAAAATTTATTTCACCCAGATTCAGCGTTAATTTCTCTAAGTAGATATCCTGATTAATAACATGTTTATCAAAGTATACATTAAATAATTTATGCATACTGACTTGATTAAGTAGAGAACCATGTAGTACCCTTTTAGCTATTTGTTTATTCTTAGCTTCAACAGTAATGATAATTCGATTTAACAAAGTTTTCTCTAATAACATGTTAATGTTCCTTTATAATTAACCATTGCAATAGGTATGAATAATCCGTGTAATAAAACACATCATCATTGTTTAGTAGCATCACTTATATTTATTTCTTCATAATATATCTCATAAAATATACATTTGCTCGCAGATGTTGTCCATGCCCTAAATGCCAAAAATCATTTCCTCCTTGGTTCCGCCCTGCAATCAAATTAATACCCCAGCCAGCTTCACCTTTTTCACTTTCACCATTTAAATTAGGCGTACCATTTCTTCCATCACACAATACCCAACCATTAGGTACAGATCCATTACTATAAAATGGCACGATTGTTCCTGCGGGAATAATTAAATTAGCTAGTGCTGACGCAATTGCTTCTACATTAACACTTACACCATTGGAATCAACCTTAATACCATTACCCTCTTTAACTTTTACACCTTTCGTACTCAAGCTTAAACCACTTACACCACTCCAAGCATTACTTGAATTTCCTCCCTCTAATTTCAAATAGAGACCGGTATTATCAGTCACTACAATACCTCCACCATCCCAACACTTAACAGCTATACCATCTGGCTCAACAGAAATACTGCCTTTATCTTTAGCCTTAACTTCTACTCCATTTCCACTAACAGAAATGCCATTACCCTCTTTAACTGAAACACCTTTGCCATCAACATTAATACCATTAGCGGCCTTGACAGTTACATTATCTGTATTTACAACAATACCATTACCTTGACCAACAGATATTCCATTGTCTTTATTAATCAGACCACTACCAAGGTCTACAGATAAAATATCATCTTGTAACATTAATGGAGAAAAGCCATTATTGGCAATAGTGCCAATTTTTAAATTAAGTGTACCATCACCATTCAGCTTCAATCCTGTTCCTGGCCCATTTTGTTTCGGTGCTTGTCCGATTGCTTTGCGACCAATATCAGCAATATCAATTAAGTGTTCATAATCAGTTTGCAATGGAATACTACCTGCTTTAAACCGTTTTTTTAAATCCTCTGCTGAAAGACCCTCTACTTTATCATTAGTATTTCCTGTATTAATCTCTGAATTAGATAAATCGTTATTCTTTTCCATTTTTATCACCTTATATATTAGTCTATTCTAATAACATAGTAATGATTAAAGATAATTAATTTAATAATGCAACAAGCATTTCTTTTTATTTATAAACAAATCAATCTTTTCCTTTATTATCCTCAGACTGAGATTGAGAATCTTCAACTAACATTCCCCTTTCATTCCTTTTAACTTTTGGTATATATAGCAATTGGTTACTCTCAATGAACTTATAATTCCATTCCGTTTCAGATTTACCAATGACCTCAATTCTCTGAGCATCAGTGGCAATTCGCATATTCCCTATCCCCGTTAATGGGGAAGGCAGGCGACCTAAAGTCAACATTTCTAAAATATGGTATGATTCATCCCCTAAAGCAGAACCATTATTTTGCCAATGTTTATAGGTTTTGGAAAAATTCTTGAAATGGTCCGGTGATAACCAATGAATAATCATGGAAACATGGGCAGGAAATTCAGCTAAAATCTCAGTTTTTACCCACGATTCCAGTTTATGAGAATCAACCTTGTTATTTTCAATTAACTGACGATTAATCACTACGCTAACGACAAATGAAAAACGATCAGTATGTGCATATTCTGCACTAGAGAAATACCAGCGATAACGCCATGCTTCTGCTTTTGATGGAAATTTATTTGAATTTGACTGAGTTGCTATTTTTTCAAGTTTTATCCAGCCTTCAATACGATCAAATTCCACTATACGCGCTTTAAGCTCATAATCAGGTATGGCATCCGCACTAGCCAATGTTTTTACAGGTGGCTCATAAGGAGTAATGATATATTTCAAAGTGATTTCGTCATCTTTTTTTATCATAGCAGGAAAAGGGCTATGGACATTGGAGACAATCCACCGTTCATCTTCACCTTCATGTGGTTTATCAGCATAAACCAGTTGATAATCCATATCTTCCAACCACACCGAGCTATTTTGCCAAAATAGTCTTTTGTCAGTAAATGCCTGTTGCACTCTTTCCAAATTGTATTCCAAAGCAACGCTGTTACGGGTGTCAAGATAAAATGATTCTCCTATAATCTCAGTGATAACTTGACCCCGTAATGTGAACCCGTTTTCACCTTCAATAATCAAGTCAATCATCTGACCGTGTAATAACCGCCCTGCTGTACTTTGCTGAATAATAATTAAGTGATGGTTTTTAGAATCAGGATGATTTTTAATTTCTAATCTATTAGGTGTTTGTTTACTGTTGAACGCCTCGTCAGGTTTTACTGGTAACAGCCGACGATGCTCAATTAAATAGAAAGGCAGATCAGCCAAATCAGGTGGTTCACTAAAACATTTTCCCCCCAAGCCTAACCGGGCTGCAATTCGTTTTTGCAGCGCCGATACTTTATCAATCCGAATATTATTACGATGATAGGCTAGCTCCGGTTGTTGAGCCAAATAACCGCGCTGAGTGGACAGAAACTCCTGCCGATTGAGAATAAGTGGTCTGTCTGCTCGATGCGTACCAAAATAGCTTAACAGATACTCCAGGATAACTAGCTCTTTTACATAATTACGTTCTTGGATACCATCATCATTACCAATTTGTGCATCATCATTCAGTTTCTTAATTAAATTAGGCATTATCTCCTGATGAACGTTCTGACTAACTGTATTAACTTTAAAAGGCCATTGTACACCATATACCCTATTTCCCCGTTGTTTAAACGCCAATAGTTTTGGCAATAAGGCAAGTTCAGCACAGCCATTAGCTAACAGTTGTTCAAAAGGCAGCATAAATTGGTGTAACTGTAGTTGTTGTAAGGTATGTTTATTAGTCTGCAATCCATAACAAGCGGGTAATTTATTGCTTGCCGGGTAATAATCCCGCACCTTACGATGTTTACCCCAGTTCAATAATTCTGGTTTCGTATTAATCAATGGTTCTGTGATGAGCTTTTTCTCTATATCTTCCCTAGAAACTGTAACTTTCACACCACCTTTGGCGATAATAGTCAATGGGCTGTCTGATGAAGCCATCAATGCTAAAGGATCTTCGCCCCATAATCTGGGATAATAATGTTCTTTAATAATTTTCCAAGACCAATTATCACCCGATAGCGGAGAAATAATACTAGCATCATATTTCTTCTTATCTAGTTCCAACCGGGTTACACTTTGAACACCTTTAATCGCCAATAATTGGTTAACCAAATGGCTTAAGTTTAATACCATAGCGCCGTTGTAATCTCTGAGCGGCGGTAATTGTGGTATCCAACCGTGATGCAAATAAGGCCCATCAAAAATTTCTTCATTACTGTAACCCATCTCTTTCATCGCTTGGGTGGTATAACGTAGCGGCTTTTCAATTATCGTCTGTTCCGCTGTCATATAAATTTGGGCGAATATGTCAGCGATATCTTTAACATCATCATCAAGCTGAATATCGATCTTCAATGGTAAATCAACGGGTTGTAACCAGATAATTTTACTCACCCACTCTCCTAAGTTACGATTATCCTTTAGGAAAGCATTAAGTTTCTCTTGAGCCAACTTATTATCGGCCTGAGTTTCCCGACCAGGCAGCAAATAAAGCCAATAATTTCCTCTTAATGTTAATCGTTCGCTATCTGAATTGGGGATTTGAGTAAAACTGTATTTACGCTCCTTTTTGCTATACCAGTATGTATAGCGTTGATCGTTAGGTTCACATACCAGCAGTACATCATTAAATAAAAAGTAACCATCAACCGCATCATTACTGTGTAAATCCAACAATGCCCGACGATAATCCGCCAACGTAATAGGCCCACAAGTCAACATCTGTTGCGGGCCAAACTCCTGCGGGAAAATACCCTCTCCGGCGGTCTGTTCCTCTGGGGTGGGCGTAAGCAGATCTTTCAGTGGTAATGAGTGACGATAAGCTAAATCAGACGCACTATAACAACAGGCTTCCAATAAGGTGATACCGGGATCATTTTCACTCATATCACTCCAATATTGACCGGAATATTGTTCAATAATAGCCTTGGCCTGAGCAAGTAAGGTATCAAAGGCAATATCGTCTTTAATGATGGGAAACAGAGCATCCTGATTATTCATTATCAACTCCTTGGCTTGAAAGACGCTTATCTGTCCAAACTAAAATCAGTACTTCATTATCGTTAGCTTCGATACTTTCACCCACGGCCCCCTTAGTTTGGTTAGCTGTGGTTAGGCTTAAATTAGTGACTCGTTCTACCAGTGGGGATTGTTGGATGGCGGCTAATAACTGATAGTAGTCAATGCAGTTACCGGTTGTTACGCCGATAACAGGATTCTCTGCCCACGGCATATATATTCGGCTTAATTGTTGCTGTAATTGGTGATGGCCGTAGTCAGAATTAACGTCTGAAATAAAGGTCACTTGATAACTCACACTAACGTCAATATAAGTAGGATTGTTGATTTCAATAGCTGTCCAAGGGCTACTTAACTGACTTAGCCATGAGATCATCTCTTTCAATCGCGCCGGGTTTAGTGTTGGGCGTAATGCATCATCGTTATCCTTGTAACGATTATCCGGGATAACTATCAGTTGTTGTTTTTCTGGCGCCGGAATGGTGGTTAATTGGCTGCCTGAATGGTATCTGACATCAAATAGGCTAACAAAATGATCTTTTAGTAATGTAACCATGTTTCCCCAACTCAGTACCCGGTTACGATGGGACAATCGGACAGGGATTCGTTTTAAGAAGGCTTGCTCCGTTTCTCGGGGGCGACCATTCCAGGAAGCCCAAGGTTGCATGATGCCGCTGATTGCGGCAATCGTGGCCACCGGCTGTTTTATGTTGTCAGCGGCCAATCCATTAATAAAATGCTCCTGTTCAACAGTTTCTGCGTTGGCTAATGTGGCGATGGTGGCGTTATACAGCAAACCTTTAATACGTGGGTAATCTTGGGGATCAGTCTTATCAGTTATCTCGGCTTTCAACCAGTACCGCCCTGTCGGCATCAGAGCGGCCTGATTTGAAGCATCCTGTGGCAATAAGGTGCGCCAGATACCCTGGTCGAACAAATTATGAGTTTGATCGTCAACTAATTTATCTAACTTACTCCAAGTATTGCCCTTGTTGAGATAAAACCAGGATAAAGTGAGCTTCTTAATACCTTCTAGTTGCCAATAGAGAGATAAAGTTTGCCCCGGTAGTACTCCGGTAAAGCCCAAATAGAATGCATCATGAGTCAATGTCGGTTTTTCTGCTGCTTCGCCCCGGCCAAAAGGCGTCAGAGGGTAAACAGTAAATTGCTTAGGTTTAGCTTTAGCGCTGAATTGAATCTGCAATGCACTGATTTGTGGGATATAGGGTAAATTTTTATCTTTCGGATCTTTCCAGTATTGGGTATGCATAAAATCCTGTCCGGCCAATTCTATACGCACCAACGCCGGCCAGTCATTGGGATTTAAGCTGTCTACAAGGGGAAAATTCATCGTTGGCAAGGTAAATTTTAAGCTTTGTCCTTGTGGTTCCTCCTTTCCACTGAATAATGATTGCGCTTCATTCAGCTTTTCTCTCTTTTGAGGCGTGACTAAGTAACCCTGTACTTTAAATGCACTATTATCGGGCTTGGTCTTATATCCTTCATACCATGTTGAAAAATTTACTGTAGGCAAGCCAACCCATTGAGGAGTAATCGTCAAGGTCGCGTTTTCGGAGTTATACCATTCAGGGGCAACCAGATTAAAACCAGAGCCTAATAACGGTGATTGACCAAAAGGAAAACTAGTCGCATTCGTTTGTTCAATACCTCCATCAGAGGCATAGTACACATTGCGGTTGTCGTTAATGTTGATCTCGATGTCTTTAATCTTCGGCAACATCGGTCCCTGTTTGGTGCTCAGTTTTAGTACCGGAACATCAAACGTCATATTATCCAGGGCATCAAGAGGAGTTATCGGCGCATCACTGGCAGACAATCCAAGTTCAAGCGTTGTTTTGTCGACAAGTTTTACCTTCAAGGAAAGCCAGCGATTTTCCGCGCTAATATTAGCCGTGGTGTGCTCAGGTTTACCCTGCCACTCGCTGTCTAATGTAACTTTAATCGTGCGCTCTCCTGCCGGCATCGTAAATAAAGGCGAAGTAATTAAATAACCGGACAGAACTGAAATATCATCAGGCGTTGGGCTAAAAAGCCGAATACCGTTTTCAGGGAATGCAATGTTATCTGCAAGATTCAGTGGTATTGCCGATTTCCAGCCATCCCCCTCTTTTCGATACCAACACAGGTCAGTCAATTCCCCTTGGTTTGCCAATACATTCAACTCGGACACATATTGTAATGGATTGCCAGCGCTATCATGCCCGGCATCAAAACGAGTTCCTTTAGGAACAAGATATTCAATACAATCCGAATTTAGGGTAATACCTATCGCCACCTGATCCGCTTGAGCATCTCTCGGTTTCAAGCCCAATAATTCCCGGTAATAAAGATCACGATGCCGCGCAGGAAAGGTATTAAATAATATTTTCGTCGTTTCTAACAGTTTTAAAAAAGCCAACAGAAAAGCCTGATGGGCAGGTAAAAAGCCATCTGCTCTATTCGCTTCTTGGTAAATATTCGCTAATTGCTGAGAGTTATTCTCCTGAATAAAATAGAAGCCACTCCAAAACTGCTCTTTTTCTTGACCAAAAGGGATTTTTTCAGCGTATTCTTTAAGCCAGTTTAAAATATCTAATGTGCTTCTTTCATCAAGTTTAAAATCCGTCTCAGACACAATAGCGGTAAGTTTATTATTTAATCCGGTCTGTCCCATATTTATACCACCCGTTATTTGCATATAACTTTAATATGTTTTCAGGAGATCGTTATTATTTAAAAATAAATTAAAGCATTCCTTATCCGGCACTGACAGCGTATTGACCGGCAATAAATCGGCCTTTTCCCATACTGGGTGCGGTTATATCCGGGCCGCTCGATGGGTTATTTGCCGGCTGCGATGGGGTAAAACGGGCAATAAATTGCTGCCCGACGACAATGACCGTGACAGGGCCTCGACAAAAGTTTACCTGCTGGCTGGCATCTAATTGAGCAATGGTAACCATCCCCATGCCGGGTACCGGATGGCTCGGCGTAATATATTGCGCCTGAAATTGGACCTTTTTTTCATCACCCATTATCACAATCTTTTTACCTTGGATTTTGGCGTGACCGCTGCCCCGAATAGTTGCCGGCCCCAGAATGGTGACCTGCCGGTTGCCGAATAAAGGTTCGAATAGCAAAGTGTCGCCATCAACCACCAGTTGTTTACTCATAAAATCACTTCTCCTTCACCAATTTCAAGAATACCTTCAATTTGCTGGCTAATTTCACTACCTCTCAAGGCATAATTCACCTTAATATGCAGAGTATTCGGTAAATTTATTTTTTGATTTACTTGAATTTCAGTAATTTCGGCGCGGGGTTCATAACGTAATACTCGCTCTTCAATACGCGTTTGAATATGAGCCATTAGTTCATCACTGATATTTTCAAACATATAATCATTTAGACCACAACCGTAATCTTCACGCATAATCCGCTCGCCAGGTTCCGTCAGAAAAAGAACTTTCATATTCTGGCGAACATGTTCTGCTCCTTCTGCCATGATGATTCCCATCTGAGAAGAAAACTGTGGCGGAAATGTCCAGCCCCGACCATAAATATCGGCTAATATTTTATCTGCCATCTTATTTAACCTATTATTGTGTTAAATTAATTTTCGCCCCTTTAATATCAACCCCAGATTTTCCAGCGGCTGATAGGGATTTTTCGGCTTGAATATTAATTTCCTGCGCCTGAGTAATGAGATTTTTAGCGGAATTAATGGTGATATCTTTATCCTGTTGCAGAGATAAAGTATTTTTTCCACTATTAAATACGAGCGTATTATCTTTATTATCGAATATTAGTGCCTGCTGATGCTCTCCCTGTTTAATCACTAAGGTTTTCACCAAATTCTTTTCACTCGGTTCTAACGGTGATCTATTTTTAGGGTTATGCATGGCGCCTAATATCACCGGAAAACGAGGATCACATTCAAAGAAGCCGATAATCACCTCATCCCCCGGTTCCGGGTAGAAGCAAAATCCACTCTCATGACTGGCGTAAGGTTTACCTAAGCGGGCAAACAGCGTGCCGCTGGTTAAGTTTAAAGCCGGTATTTTGACCGGAATACGACCTAGCGATTGGCTATCCTGTTGGTATTTTTCTACGATCCCGACATGCAGCTCTTTAACCTGAGGTACAACCTGTTCTACATCTGATTGCATGCCTAACGTTAACCGGGTGCGCCAACCTTGCCGCTGGTTGATGATCTGGCTGACGCCGGTGATAATCGCCTGACCATCCATTCCCTGCCCGAAGCCAGTTAATGCCAAAACATCACCCGGTTGATAGCGATCATTGCCTGCAACCTCAAAACTGCCGGATATATTATGGCTACGTCGGTTACCCATGATGCTTTGAGTAAACTGCCTGGTTTGTTCATTATCCAATGGGCTGCTGAAAATCCATTGCCACTCTTGATCGGTCAGCGGTTTCAGCGTGTCGGTAGCAAGTTGACCGCCGCCAAACCCACTATGCTTCGCCTGAACTGCCTGAGACAGCTTTTGCTGGTTAATGTCCCAAGACTGTACACTTACCGCTTTGGGGCTGCGCTGATTATCCCATTGCAGATTCGCTTCAAACAGCACAATGTCCCGAATATCGCCGCGCTGACGAATGGTGTGCACGGTTGACCGATTAAGTGATTCCGGTGTTGCCAACGTAATAACATCATGGCCGGGGATCAGCCAGATATTGGTAGCACTCAGTCGGCTCTTTAAGAATGTCCAATCATTGCAACGAAACTGCACCATTTGCTCATGTACCGTTTTAAGTTGAGGCGCTTGTTTTATCGCGACAGGCACACCGGCTTGGCTGAATAGCTTTTTGATAATCGCCTCATCACTCTGCTTATTGAATAGTTGAGAGTGGAAACTATGGGTTAATTTTTGCAGTGGATGCTTTGCTGTCAGAATCATTAAACTGTCCTGACCTTTAATCTTCAATGTCTGCTGAACAATGATCCCTTTAAACAACACATTTGTTTGCATCTGCACAATAATTTCATGATTCGGGCGACAATTTGCCAACTCTGCCTGCGCCTTAGCATCAAAAATATGACTGGTATCACCAATAATAGCCAAAGTGACGTTAGCCGAAGGAATGCCATTGATAGGGTAATTGACTGACAAACTGATAACCGTAAACTGATTGAGCGTTTTGCCGCCTATCTTAATCGCGAGCGTGGGTATCTTCATGCTTCCCTCCGTGCTTGCAGCGTTTGTCCCGGCGTGAAATCATCAAGATTATCCAGATCGTTTTGCCAAGCCAGCGAAAGATAATCGATACCCCCCGCCAGAGCCGCACCCGCGCCCAGTGCAATCAATGGCAGAGAGAGCATATCGGTGACGCTAACCGCGGTAGCCGGTGGCGATTTTAACTGCTGCTCAGTGGACTGAATAACAAAGCTCTCATCCGCCACCAGCGATAAGGTAGCCATTGCCCGTAATGGCATGGCGTCCCGGTCAAACAAGGTGTAATGAATATTGAGACCACTGGCCCGGCAGGCAAAATAACCTTTATTTTCCCAACGCATTTTGCCCCATTTGATTTTAAGAAAATGCGGGACTTTGGTACCGGCATCAACGGCGCAGAGGGTTTTCAGCGTCGACAGTTGGGTTTCTATCGGCGTACTGTTGCCGGGCATCGATGCATCAAACAGTAGATCTAATGACAGGCCCGCAGGCTGAGACGACACATGGTGGTTGCTTTGGTGAATATGGGTAATGCTTTCATCGTTTTTATAATTGGCTTGATAATTGAACTGGATCGCATCAGGGTTATACATCACCGGTAAACTGCCCACCAAGATTTTACCTTCCCGATCTTTAAAAGCGGTCAGCGTGAGTTTGGACAGGCTACGTTCAATTAAGCTCATACTGGCCTCCTGTTTCACGTAATGCCTCTAACACCTCCCGTTTAATCCTTTCAATCAGGAGAGCGTCATCCAAGGCTTCTTGGGCTAATGTCCGCGGGGATGGTAAATCACTCGCAGAATCGGTGACTTTAGCCTGAATAATCAATTCTTTAATTTCTACAGTCATGCTTTCACTCCTAACCAGCGCATATCCTGATAACGTAACTCTAGGGAGTTCACCAAAACAGCATTGCTATTAGCATCAAAGTCACCGGTAGACCAACGAACCGGTAACGCGTTACTCACGGTCCAACTTGCCACCGGTAAAAAATTTTCATTCAGCAACATGATGACCACATCAGCATAAACCGCTTTTTCTCCACGCAAGACACGATCAAATATCAGAGTAAGCGGTGTAACCGTCATAACACCACGCTCCAATACCAAACTACCGTGCTGGATCTTCTCGGCCAGCCAAACGTTTCTGGCATTTTCCCCGCCCTGGCTGTGTTGCGTGGTTTGCAGTTCACGGCTAAGTCCCGATATACGCTGAAAGGCAATATCAAGCGGACTGGGAATGTTGTTAAACAGAAAACTGGCGATAAAACGGTGTGATACTGACGGGGTGTATAGATTATTCATATTTTGCCCCTGTTTAATTTAATCTCGTTATCCCGGTACGTGTATCAAACGTCAAACTCAGTTCAATAAATTCCGCCGGAATGAGTAGAGCCAGTTTGATTTTCATGATCATTTTCCCGGCTCGCAGATCCGCTTCACTCATTGATTCGTCAACGCCGAGTAATATGTCAAATGCCTGTTCTTCGTGGGTACCTAGCAGCCCACCTTTTAACCATAATTGATGCAACCAGTTGTAGGTTTGGCCCTTAAGTTTCATCCAGGTGATGGCGTTGTTGGGTTCGAAAACAAAAGCCCGGCCTAATCGGGTGATATGCGCTTCGATATAGGAGACCAAGCGGCGAGTTTGGATATAGCGCCAGGGAGAATCGGGGAGGTTGTCCAGAGTTCGGCATCCCCAGACTTTAATTCCTTTACCGGGGAAGCTGCGAACCAGATTCAACGAAGTGCCATTCTGATTAAAGAGCGCATCAGCTTCAATAAAGGAGCGTATTGGGCTGACCACCTTAGCTAAAGCCACGTTGGCCGGAGCGGTCCAGATACCTTGCTGATTATCATTACTTTGGATAACCGCAGCCACCGCCGCGGTAGGCGAAAGGATGATATGTTGACCATTTTCTTGATATGTGGTTTTCAGTCCCGGCCAATATACCGCGCCCCATTGCCGATCGCTTGAGGAAAACTGCTCTAAACATGTAGCGGCCGGTACCGGATCATCCGGGGCATCCAGCAATCCCATGATGCCACGTCGGCTCTTGCAAAGGTCGAGTACTGACTGCCAAAACTGTAGCCAAAGATCGATGTCAGCACCTAGCTCTCCCATTTGATTAAACAGGACAACATCAGGAACGACAATCAGGGTGATTGTACTTTCCGCGGCAATAGCCTGCTTAAGCCAATTCTGTTGCAGCGCAGTGATCAATGATTGAAAATCGTTCAGTGGTTCATCAGAGGCCAGCGGCAGTACATAGGCTTGTTGACCGCCATTTTCAAAAAAGTGGCGCACAGAGTAGTACATTAATCCTGACTCGTGAAATTTTAGGGTAAAGTCGGTCAGGCTGTTTAATTTAACTATGGTTTTACTACCCGAACGGGTTTTACTGGCCGAAATTTTTGGAATATAACCAATAAAAACCGGTATACCCATAAATGCATCATCTGGCGTCTGGGATATCAGCTTCTCCGCGATTGTCACGCCCGGCTGTTTTATTTCCATTATCGTTTCCTCTACAGGACAGGCGCGGCAAACCGCGCCCCAGTACGGTTACTGTGCTACTTTTTGCGAAAATTTCAGGATAATAAATTCAGCCGGACGGACTGCCGCCATGCCAACCTTGACGATCATTCTTCCATGTGTAATGTCGTCGTCAGACATAGTGACACCTTGACCAATTTGGACAAAATAGGCTTCTTGGGGGTTACTACCGACCAGCGCCCCTTGTTGCCAAAGTTGATGGAGGTAATTGTCAATGGCTGACCGTACTCGCTCCCAAGTCGGTTGACTATTGGGTTCAAAGACGGCAATTCGCATTGCCTGTTTGATATCCCGTTCCGCCGCATTAAATAGACGCCGTACCGGAATGTAACACCAGTTGTCATCATCTTTTTTCAGGGTACGTGCGCCCCAGACAACAAAACCTTTGTTGCTGAAATAACGGATGGCATTAATTCCTGTCGGGTTCATGACTTTTTGGTCATCGTCAGTGAGTCGCTCGGCCACATCGCTAATCCCATTCAGCACAATGTTAGCCGGTGCTTTCCAAACGCCACGGTTGGCATCAGTGGCGCAATAGACACCGGCCATGACTGCACTGACAGGAATCATTTTGCTTATGTGCTGTATTGCATCAATAGCTTTTCGATAGACATCCGGGTTTTTCTCTTTGAGTTCCGTCAGATTGGTAACATTAGCTGCTTTTGCATCCTGATAACCTGAAACAGCTATAAGGCTCTCTTCCGTTTGCATAAGCTGTGAGACTTTTATCGCAGGATAATACGTTGCGGTTTGTGAGGATACGTTAGTGCTGATAGTGGATGTTTTATTCTGATTATCAGCGATAAGGAAATAGCCCTCATCCAATAATGAAGGTGTCAGACTGTTATATATCCTGCTCTGGTAATTAGAATCTTGTTCAGGACAGACGATTAAAGTAATTTCTAAAGCTTGCTTAATTAACTCAGGGATTAAGGCCAGAGTTTTAGTATCTTCCGACTTAGCAATCGGCAGGATATAACAAGGCCCACCGCCATTTTGAAAATAAAGTTTTAAGGCATCACTGCTTGTTGTGTAATTAACTGTCACCTCGTAAGTGTAATCGGTTTTTTTTTCTTCTTCTGGATCGCTATTAACTTCTTCATTTTCGGCTGATATATCACCTTCAACTTTTTCAACTTTCCTAGATTTTTTAGAGGCAGGGGGAGGAGTTGATTTAATAACTATTGACGTAACACAACCTACATGAAACTGGTTAGTGAAATCCAACCAGCTACTAACACGTGTCACTTGTGGCGTCGTAGTCGTACTAGGTTTTTTCGGTGAAAAACGCCCAATAAAAACCGGGATTGCCGTGCTTCCTTGACTAACAGAAAGCGCTGGTGATGCATCTTCTTCAATATAGACGCCAGGAGTAGAAGTTTGTGTGGCCATATTCCTTCCCTTCTATTGGTTCATATTCTGTGTAAACTGCAAGATAATAAATTCGGCTGGACGAACTGCCGCCATACCCACTTTAACGATCATTTCACCATGTTTAATATTGTCATCAGTCATGGTGATACCTTTACCAATATGAACAAAATAAGCCTGTTCAGCTTTATTACCCACCAATCCCCCTTGTTGCCAGAGGGAATAGAGATAATTATCGATAGCTCGACGCACAGTTTCCCAAGTGGGTTGACTGTTCGGTTCAAAGACTGCGAAACTCATAGCATTTTTAATATCTCGCTCTGCGCTGTTAAACAGACGGCGAACCGGGATATAACACCAGTTATCACTGCCCTCAAGCGTACGAGCCCCCCACACCAATGTGCCACTTTTAGGAAAGGTACGAATCATATTCAACGCTTTAGCTTTATCTTTGTTATATTGTCCTTGCAGGTCATCAGTCACCGGATATTTAGGTTGTAATCCTCCTTGAATAGGGACATTCGCTGGCGCTTGCCAGACACCCCGATTGTTATCGACACTGGCATAAATACCGGCCATCACTGCGCTGGGTGGAATATTAACGCTAGTTCTTTTCCCTTCTTTATCTTTTTCTCCCCACTCAGCGGTCAACCAAGGATAATAAACTGCGCCATAGGCGGTAGCGGTATAAGTCTTAAGTACTTCATCGGGTTTTTGGTCCAAAGTTATTTGAGTGTCTGGGCCATCAAAATCAAAAATGGCAAATAATCCTTTGCCCGGTTGGCAAAGTGTACTTACAGCAGTAGTAATATCCTCTCCGGCAGCAACCAGCAATGTGACATCATCCAGCTTCGAAACTTGGTTTACTAACTCTTCGGTTTTAACAAGATAACAATATCCACCGCCGTTAATAAAATAGGCGCGTAATGAGATATCAAGTTTGTCGTTGGAATTAAATTGTCTATTTCTTAGTGCCAAATATTCTAGCCAGCTATTAACACGATGATAGGCATCTCCTGATTTAAACAAACTTTCATCTTTGACAGCAAAAACAGGTACCGCCGTTGCACTGGAACGGACAGAGAGTGCCAATGAAGCATCTTCTTCAATATAAACACCCGGATAAGAATAAGTTGTCATAATATTCGCCTTTAAAAAGCACTGGATTGACATGTCAGACTATTCCTGACAACAAACAGTCCTGACACCAAACAGTGTATTAATGGAATTCAACAGTCACCCGATCGGCTTTCAAACTTATTTCCTGCACCGCAACTTCATTACTGGTGGCATCAAAACTGGGCGCTGTTAGTTTTTCTGGGAAAGCATTAGCAATATTCCAGGTGATCAGCAGGTTTGAACCTGTTTCATCAGTGAGACTAATAGAAATATCTTTCTTTTCTATCTGATTAAGCGAAATAGAATTAATCCAATCGTACAATTTAGATTGCCCTTTAAAAATACCGCGCTTTAAGGTAATAGTTGGTCTCTGGCGTTGACCGGGCATTTGTAACCAATTACCAATTCCATCACGATATTCAATCGTGTCATAGCTAATATCTAATCCCGATACACTTTGAAAAGACATTTGCTCATCACCAACAGTCACGACAAAACGATAAGTTGGAATGGGGTATTGAACAGCAATTTGATCGGCAGTTGTAGACATTGTTATTTCCTTAAGAGTTAAATTCATAACCGGGTTAAAACACACATCATTTTAGGTACGCTACCGCCCTTAGGTATCATGCCTAATGCCTGACTTGTGTATTCACCGTGCTTTAATATCCAAACCCTCATTCAAGGGAATGAGGCGACCTGACTACTGATTAACGTAAGTTAATACGTGATAAACATCACACTGTTGGAGCTTTAAACTGTTTATTGAACAGTAATCACTCAAATACCGCCAAATAAAAGTTAAAAATAAAAAATAATTATTTTTATCAATTTTTTATCTATTAATTCAATTACATAGAGAAATCACCCTCAATTCACAGCATTATTTCTCATGGATATCTATTCACTTATTTTTACAAAATAAATTTATAAACAATAAATGATACCTAAAAATATTTTATCTATATTTACAACGCTTCCATCACTTCATGGACAATAAAATCACAATCATCACAATATAAATAAAACTAATAATTAATTATCATTAAATTTATTTATAAATAAAAAACAGAAAAATAACTCATATGACAAAATAAAATAAAAAATTTTAAATAATTTATTTTCTTGCATTACTCATGGGAAAACTATATAAGTTCTATCGGGCATAAGCCTAATTGAGCCATCCTGGCTATAGCGAATAGACAAACATTAAACAGAGGCAGAGAATGCGTTATGTTGAAAATAACTAGAGATGTTTATTTAGACTGTGACTCAAACAAAATAATTTATGGTAAAAATGTATTTATCATTACGGAAAAAGAGAAACGCCTGCTACTCGCATTGTGGGAACATGCATCACAAGGGAAGACATTAAATCGGGAACAATTGATTCCTCTGGTTTGGCCTGAACGCAAAAACGGCGTAGCAGAAACCAATTTATTGCAATTAATCTGTAAGTTACGCCGAACGTTACGCTATTGTGATCTCGGTGAAGCCATACACACGGTATATCGACAAGGCTATCGTTTTATCCTGCCATCTCAAGATAACGAACAAGATAATAATCAGCCCCAAAATACCAAATTACCTATTTCCATCGCTACACCTCCAAAACCATTTTATTGGCGTTTCACCAAGATGATTGTTATGTTTATCACTGCAATCATCTGGATATCAACTATCCTATATACTGCCCCCTTTCTGGCTAAGAGATAATGATGATTTTTATTTGCGGCTCATTTCAGCAACTTATGGGCCGCTTTGATAAGAAAATATTATGACTCATAACATTGGAATTATCTATTTTTTTATTTGTGCAACTCTTTCGTCATTAAATAGAGAAGCGCATTACCCTCAGGTAATTGATTAATGACAATATGGTCGCTATTTGTCAGGCGGACTACTTCCGTCAACATAGCGGGGGTCAAAAATACAGATAACGGCCCCGGCGGTCCAAAAGTGTGATCGATTAAATGAATCGGATTTTCCCAAGAGAAATTTAACGAATGCTCATGACTATACATCGCCAATTCAGTCAGTACATTATTAGTGACACCCGTTACCCAAAGGTCCCGCATACTGCTTTTGTCAATACGGTTATACTCAAACAAGATAGGCAAATCTTTTGTGATTTCTCCCGGCAACGAAGGTAAAGCTCTTCCCATATTAGCAAGGATATTTAACTTTTTCTCGCTAGCAAATTTTACTGACGAAAATAGTTGAACTGACACAAATTCGCTATATGCTTCTCTATCATACTTAGTTGGCCAAAGCTGAAATGCAATAACCATTACCAGCTCGTCAAAAGTCTCCTTATCATATAATTTGTCGATCTCATCCCGGTTCTCTATATGTTCCATCCTCACTTTCCATTTTCGAGAGATGAGTCCTTGATATTGAATAAAATCTCTGGAAGCGTATAGCCTTAAGTCGATAGCAGGGGATTCTGCGATATAAACCTTGCGCAAAAAGTAGCGATAGCCCGGACACTGTTTTTCAAGATCCTGATCAATTTTATCCAATAATTGTTGGATATCTCTGGTTGGCGAAAATAGCGGACGCCCTTTATGAGGGAACACAGGAATATCTTTCGCATCACCTAATAGTGATGCCATACCTTGCGGCTCAGGCGTCAAAATAATATTACCCACCACAGCTAACTGTTTTCTGCTCCATTGCTGCCACTGGAAACGGGTTTCAGCACTGGCATCTTCCCAAGCGTATGCCGCCATACAATATTGCTCATAGCGATTTAACACCACGCCGAATAACATCAGCCATATCAGGAAGGACGGAAAACTACTATAAATCGCTGCGTGCACGAAATCGGTGGTGTTTTTCAGAAAAGCATAAACAAATGTACCAATAACCAGTATTAACAGCAAAATAATAAACCATAACCAATAACGCAAAGGCTCCACAGCTTTAAGTTCAGGTATTTCAGGAATAGGCCAACTCATGATAATCACTCAATATTGTTAAAAGATATAGGATTCAAAATACGACAATTGCAATCATCTATCATCATCGGATTAATGCCCTCTCTTTTCCATTCCGATCACCGCTAGAAAAAGCTAATTTAATCATATTCAACCTCTCATTAGTTCCTTATTTTTAAAGCACCCAGCCTTTTACGAAAGGTACTCGTTACCGTATCCCAAAATGTAATCAATTCATCTCCGGTATAAGGCGTCGGGGGTAGCTGATAATTCATTAACATAATACCAACATAGGGGTTCTTATAATCTCCGGCGGTTTCATTCGCTATAAAATCAAATTGATAACGAGGATTATTGTCAAAAGGTTGCAGACCGATTGCTAATAACTCTTCCGCACGAATACCGTTGACTTCCCGTTTCCCTTTCCTGGCTATTCCGCCACGGTTAGCGTACAGATCTTTTTCAATTTCACCAACACGTTCAAGTAAGGTACTTTCCCCTGTCAGGTCATTTATGATCTCCACACTGAATTGAAAGTTCCCATTGTTATTTCCCCGATAGACAAAAGTCATCCTCTCTTTCTCATTACGACTACCGCTACCGGCAATAAACCCATCAGGAATACACATCCCCGCCACTGTCGGGATTTCTGTATCTTTTCGGCCACTGATTCTGGATAGCAGTCTTTTCATCTTTTCCAGAGTTTGATACAACTCATTATATTGCCTTTCAGAAAATCCATGCCTTATATAAAAATCTCTATCTTCCTTATACTTATCATCTGATAACTCCATAAACTCCATTGTTACGATAAAAGCGACACCATTACTATACAAATGCGCTTCTAATACTCGGGCAAAACCAGGAACAGCAGTATCTTGATTCCTGTCGAAGATCA
>NZ_PUWT01000063.1:0-11957 GCF_002968995.1 Photorhabdus hindustanensis | reverse complement strand
GTATGGTGGCGAGGGCAAACAGATCAATTATGTTCAGGGTGCGAACATTGCCGGATTTGTGAAAGTTGCTGACGCTATGCTTGCTCAAGGCATTCTTTAAACTACATTCTTTAAACTAAAAGATATCAGCCCGCAATTAACGGCTGATTTTTTKCARGCRATGTGTTTACTCATATTGGGGATGGCACAACTGTTGCGCTGATGGCTGGCGAAGGGCAATATCGCCACGAAAGTGGGTCATGGCATGACTCTGGCGGCGATGATCGGCAAAGCCAATATCTTTACCCATGTCGGGGATGGCAATACCTTCGCGGCCATGATTGGAGGCGCCAATGTGCTGACCAAAGTCGGTAACGATCTGACCGCCGCCTTCATGATCGGGAAAGCCAATATCTATTCGCATGTGGGTGATGGCGCCAGTATCGGTTTGTTTGCCGGTGAACTGAACGTGATGACCAAAGTCGGTAAGGGTACGACACTGGCGGCCATGTTTGGTAAAGCCAATATGATGACCCATGTCGGGGATGGTTTAACCGGAGTGTTAGCACTGGGTGAGGCCAATATTGTCACCAAAGTGGGTAATGATTTTATGGGGGTGGTTGCGGCGGCGAAAGCGAACGTTGTTACGCATATCGGTGATTCGACAACCGCAGGAGTACTGCTTGGCAAAGGCAATATTCTGACCAAAGTAGGCGACGGAACCACGGTCGGTCTGCTTATTTCCGATGTGGGTAATGTGATGACTCATGTTGGCGATGGCACAACGGTGGGGTTTGCCAAAGGTAAAGCCAATCTGATGACCAAAATCGGAGACGGTACCGGGGTAAATGCAGCTTGGGGTGAGGCGAATATCCTGACTCAAGTGGGAAATGGCGACCGTTACAACTTCGCGAAAGGGAAAGCTAATCTCATTACCAAAGTGGGGACTGGACAAGAAATCACGGTGGTTCAGGGGGATGCCAATCTCATTACCCATGTGGGTAACGGCGATGATTACACTGGCGCTTGGGGCAAAGCCAACGTTATCACCAGGGTAGGAGATGGACGTAATGTGGTGCTGGCTAAAGGTAAGGCTAACATTGTCACCCAAGTAGGTAAGGGCGACAGCTTTAACGCCTTATGGAGTGAAGGCAATGTCATCACCAAAGTGGGTGACGGTATGCAGATTACGGCGGCAAAAGGGAAAGCTAACGTCACGACGACAGTAGGCAATGGCTTAAATATCACTGCTGCTCATGGTGACGCTAACATTAACACTCACGTAGGTAATGGTGTTTCGGTTAACGTGGCGTGGGGGAAATATAACGTCAATACCAAAGTTGGGGATGGCCTTAATATTGCTGTCATGAAGGGTAAAGGTAATGCCAATATTTATGTTGGTGATGGTCTGTGTATCAATGCCTCTTATGCACGTAATAACGCAGTGGTTAAGATTGGTAATGGTGATTTTTACAGCTTGGCTGTTGCATCGAGTAATACAGAAAGCAACAAGCTTGCTTCTTTCTTCGACAATATCAAACAAACTGTACTCGGAGTGGGAGGCAGTCAGGCGATCAATTACCTGGTTCACGGAGAGGAAGTTAACACGTCTGGCGCCCATAAAGGCAGAGGTGCGATTAATGTAGCGGAAGTCTCTGCCATTGATGGCTTTCAGATGGATGAAATCGCGCCGATAAGTTCAGATTTAAACCATCGTCTCAATGGCGCTATAACAGCCGTGGAAACGCCTGACGTCAGTTCAATAGAAGGTGCTTTGAGTCAAAAAACGAGATCGGAGTCGGATCAGAATGAAAATCTGCTCGTCAATGGTGACTTTGAACAAGGTGAGTTGGGATGGCAATCAACCAATGATATGGAGGCATATAACCCGGCAAGTGTTTATGGTCTTGATAATACTGGTAATGGTGAACGAGTCAGTAAATTTGATGTTGATAAAAACACCGTAATTTGGCAGGAATTACAAAATTTGTCTGAAGGAGAAGTAGTTTCACTGACTTTTGATTTTATGAGTCATTCAGAAATGATGGGTAATGATCTGAATAACAATCGAATAAAGGTGTTGTGGAATGGTAAGCAGGTATTCTCAACTTCTGGGCAGCGAACTATATGGCACACTCAAAAACTCGATTTAATGGCAAAAGCAGGTACTAACCGGATTGAATTTAAAGGTACAGGTCAGGATGATGGATTTAGTTACATCTTAGACAATATCGTTGTGAAATCTGAGACGTCACTGATTGTCAATAATGACTTTAAGCAAAGTAAATTAGATTGGCAATCAACCAATGATATTGCGGCATATAGCCCATTGAGTACTGATGGACCTAATAATACCCGTTATGGCGAACGAGTGAGTGAACTTGATGTTGATAAAAACACCACTATTTATCAGGACCTGCAAAATCGTTCCGAGGGAGAAGTGATTTCGTTAAGCTTTGATTTTGCTAATCGTCCCGATTCTTATTCAGCCGACAATGGTATGGATGTTTTCTGGAACGGCAAACTTGTATTCTCGACTCTTGGCGATGCAGCGAAATGGCAAAATAAAACACTAGAGCTGACAGCAAAAGCGGGCAGTAATCGAATTGAGTTTAAAGGGACTGGTTTGAGTGACGGCGTAGGCTATATTCTGGATAACGTTATTGCAAAATCTGAGAGCTCACCACAAGCCAATATTATTACCGAACGTGTGAAACAGGATAAAGCGGCGCAAAATGCGTTAAACGATAAAGAAAAAGCAGAAAAAGATCGCCAACTGTTGGAGCAGGAGAAAGAGAAACAACTGGCAGCGATTGCAAAATCTCAATCCCAATTGGAATTAACGGATCAGGAAGCACTTAGCCGAAATGGGCTGACACAACGTAACGCGATAGAAGCAGAAGCGCAGGCGGAGACTGACAAACTGGTTTCCATGACACAAGGTTTGAAGGTGCTTAATGACTATTCCAACTACAGCGGTGCCAATTACAGCGGCCAATCAGGCGACCAGTGGCGCAATCAGTTTGCTTCTCAATTTTTGAGCCGTGCCCAGGATGAGTTGAATTACACCAAATTTATTACCCAGAAAAAATTAGCTAATGCTCAATGGTCTATTACGGATAATCAGCAACAAGTAAAAGAAGCGGTTGCGAAATCCGAAGTCGGCGTAGCACAAAGTGAACAGCACCATGCCAGTGCAAAACAGGACATTGCAGAGGCTCAGGAAAAAGCCGCGTTAAGGAAAGAAGAGGCATTATTGCAGCAACAACAGGCCGAAGAAGCGGAAAATGACGCAAATATCGCCTATCAGGGGGCGAAATATCGGGGTAAACGTGATATTGCAGCGGCTGAAAATAAGATTGCTCAGGTACAAGAAGATGCCAGAAGGGCAAAACAGAGCGATTCCAAACCTGATCGTACCGGTGCCGGTGGTAGTGGTTTGTCTGGCAATGCCTACGAATCGACAGGAGCAGGGGAAACCGGTAGCTATGTTGATCCCGAATTAATACTGAAAGCTGAAAAAAGATTCTACAAGGGATTGACCGAAGAAGAGTTACAAGCGCTGGATGGCGCCAAACTAGCGGTTGATCGTCTACAGATAAATGCCGGTATCCGCGCGGAAAATACCGGCGTTTTAACTACTTCAAAGTTGGTCAAAGCACGATCTGACAACAAAGTACAATCTGACGATATGGTGGTGCCAACGTCGAACAGTTCAGATAAGTTTGTCAGAAAAATACCACGGATTTCAGGCATTAATCTGGAATCGTTGGGGAATGATGTCAAGGTAGAGCAGAAAGATTCCGCAATATTTGAAAGTGCAAAATTTAATTTATTGAAAGAGGGGAATAAGTTATTTATCAATCCTAATGTGCGAACATTGGGGAGGAAAAGGCAGCTTAGTAAAGCGCTGGTTGCTGTACGTGATATTTTCTATAAAACGATGAGCCATTTTGATGAAGAGCATGTGTTGCAGTTTGAGCAGGCACTTTCACATTGGCAACAGCGTAACCCAAAAGAATTTGCTCTGCGTGTCAGTCAAGTGAACTTAATCCGTTTTAGGATGGGCCGGATGATGGAGCACTTGCAAGCCCAGCGAGCCGAATTTGCTGGCGTCCTTGGGATCACCGTGGCGCCTCAACATGCTGAACATCTTAAGCAGCGAGTTATATTTGATGGAACCGGACGTATTGTCGGTTTGAAAGGTAGCGTCACCCCAGACGAAATTAATCAACTTATTAAATGGAAAATTACACCTTTAACTCGAAAGAACTCAACGGCTGAACGGGAGGCGCCTAAGACTGAAAGTGAAAGCCTTATTGTTTTCATGAGCCGATTAGACGCTGCGAATATCCCGGAAGCGGGGCCTTTGATCAAACGGGCTAGGGAACTTTGGCTCACCGGGCAAGTCACATCGCAAGAAACCATCCGGTTGTTTGATGATGCTGTCAACCAATTACAGGCATATCCTAAATTACATGCTTTGGCACTGTCATTACAGGCTGACGCTCACAGAGAAAAGTCGACCACCCAATATATAGACAACTTATTTGGCCGTCGTTTTGATTCTGAGCTAGCGCATACATTGGTAAAAACCGCATCACCGGATGCGATAGCCACCTCCAGGCGGATAGGTCAGTTTCTGGTGCAGGAATTTGAGCTGTATATGCAAAGTACTTCTGACTCAGCCGTCAGCGACGGACAGATTGCTATCAGGATGCAAGCGTTCGCCGAAAAAATTAAAAAGGATATTCGTCCTTGGTTCAGTCGGGTGCCTGAACTGACCGCATTCCTGCAAAAACCGACTTTTGATAACTTTAAAATCATGATGACCAAGGTGGATAACGGCTTTGAAATGATCAAAATTCCGTTTCTGGCAGTAAAAATGTCGCTCACTGATGGCATGGGATTACATTTATCTCAATGGAAGGCGGAAGCGGACATTTTCTATCGGGATGAGATCTATAAGGCGCGTTCCACCAGTAGTAAGTTAACGAATATGGCGGATGTTACCTATAAAGTGAAGTTAACTGAACAGAAAACTAACGATTATGGTATTGCACTGCCTTACCAGCCATCCGGTGATCAATATGAAGATTTTCTGTATGGCAGAAAGGTGGCGGCAGGCAGAGTGCTGACGCCTGGGCGGGAAACAACGCTTGAGCGTAACGCACTGGCACAAGGGCATTCCGTGGTGACGGGGGCATCTGGATCGACCAATATCATGGTTCATCTTAATAACTATATTGCTAGTCAAGATCCCGCTTTCTCGCAGGAGCAGGCATATCTTAATACTTTGGTGTTTCTGGTATTTGATGGTGGTCATTCGGTTAATGAAAGTTTGGTAGTTTACAAAGCGTTGCAGAAGACTGGTGATAATCGTAGGCAGGTACTGCAAAACTACACCGCCAGTTATAGGGATCTGATGGATATCGCCGGGGATAAAGGAAAACTATGGATAAATCAGGCATTGAATAGTGCATTTGAGAAAACTCAACACCTTTATCGAGAAAATACCTCTGAGAGAGAACAGAGCGGTTCTCTGGTGGAAAGATTACAGTCGTTATTGGGCGGAAATGGAGCGTCAGAGTCAGTATTAATTGAGGATGATGGTACCTCTCCACAGGATGAAGCCTCTTTAAACCCATTGACCCGATTCTTTAACAACGAACTGCATGGTTTTAAAGAAGATCGTCGCCATATCAGTGATGAAACACAGGCCATGCTTAATGATGAGATTGCTAACGGCAAATCAAGCAAAATCACCCTGAAAGGCGAGGAAGGGCGTTTAACCGGATATTATCATCAGGGTGACATAGAATCAGGTGATGCTTCGACAACAGCAGAGAAAAAAGTCGTACTTTTCCTTCATGGCTCAGGTTTATCTGCGGAAGAGCAAGCTTATGATATCCAAAGCCACTATCAAAATCAGGGCATTGATATGCTGGCTATCAACATGCGCGGCTATGGTGGTAGTGATGGTAGCCCCGGTGAACAAGGATTCTATCAGGATGCCCGGACGATGTTTCGCTACTTGGTGCAAGATCGAGGTATTAAGCCGGGTAATATTATCATTCATGGTTATTCCGTCGGTGGGCCGGTGGCGGCTGATCTTGCCCGATATGCGGCGCAAAATAATCAAGCGGTGTCAGGGCTGTTACTCGACAGGCCAATATCGAGTATGACTAAAACCATAACCGCCCATGACATACCAAACCCTGGAGGCATAATTGGGGCATTGGCAAAAGCGATGAATGGGCAATTTTCAGTGGAAAAAAACCTCAAAGGCTTGCCGATCAATACGCCGATCATGTTGTTAACCGACAATCAAGGTTTAGGGCATGAGGGGGAAAAACTGCGTGCAAGATTGACCGCTTCTGGTTATCGCGTATCGGGTGAACAAACCTTTTATGGTCATGTCGAGAGCGGTGCTTTAATGAGCCAATATGCTGATAGGATTGTATCGACGCTCTCCGGCTCTCAAAATAAAAATCGGGCTGTGGTGAAGAATTCGCTGCAAAAGAGTGACAATCGTGGGACACGTTTTGGTAGCCAGATCATTATTCAAATGGAAAATGACCCGATTGTAGCAAAAGCAGCGATCAATCTGGCGGGTAAACACCCAGAATCCAGCGTAGTGGTTAAACTTGATGCTGATGGCAAATATCATGTCATTTATGGAGATCCTGCCAGATTATCAGGCAAATTACGTTGGCAGATTGTTGGTCACGGCCGTAACGAATCGGCACAAAATAACACTCGCTTAAGTGGTTATAGTGCTGATGAATTGGCAATAAAACTAAAACAGTTCAGTCAGAACTTTAACCAGGCAGGGAAACCAGATCGTATCAGCATCGTGGGTTGTTCACTGATTAGTGATGATAAACGGAATGGTTTTGCCTATCGTTTTATTGCCGCTTTAGATAAACAGGGCATCCGTAGTGATGTTTCAGCGCGTCGCAGTGAAGTGGCAGTTGATGCAACAGGTCGTAAATTTACTCGCGATAAAAATAATCAGTGGGTTAACAAATTGGACGATAACAAACTGGTGTTACGCTGGAATGAACAGGGTGAGCTAACGACTACAACAGAAAAATTGCGTCGTGGCGTGGCTGAAAGCGATATCAACCTTGCCAAAGTGGGGTACACAGAAGCTGATTCAGTGACCAAAGGGGCAATTGCGAATAACCATGATATTTTCACCGCGCCAGGGAAGCGCAAAAACAGGATAGCGCTCGGTTCAAATCCTCAATCGGATCAATCGCTGAATTACGCCGGGAATATACAGGTAAACGTGGGCGACGGTGAATTTACCGCGATCAACTGGGGAACATCGAATGTAAGTATCAAAGTAGGTACTGGTGGCTTTAAGTCACTGGCCTTTGGCGACAACAATGTGATGGTTCATATTGGGAATGGTGACAGTAAGCACAGCGTTAATCTGGGGGGGTATCAGGCATTTGAAGGGGCGCAGATGTTTATTGGCAACCGTAACGTCAGCTTCAACCAAGGTCGCAGTAATGACTTGATTGTCATGATGGATAAATCCATCCCTACGCCGCCGTTAGTTAACCCATTTGATGGCGCTGCTCGTATTACCGGTGTACTGAAATCTATTATTCATTCCGGCGAAGAGTGGGATTGGTTGGCGGCGCAGAATCAACAGTGGACGCTATCTGGCGCGAAAAAATTTGTGCTGGACATGTCTGGTTTAGACCAAACCAGCAGTGTGGATTACAAGACTTTGGTTGATCTGGATTCGCAGCTTGAGCGCAGTAGCCGTGGTTTGAAAAGTGACACAGAAGCGGCATTGAACAAAAAATACCACCAATGGTTAAGTGGTCACGGCAACAATATTGATACCAGTAAAATGAGCCGTGCGGATAAATTCCGTCAGGCCAATGAAAAATTAGCCTTCAATTTTGCGGTGGGTGGTCAGGGGGCGGATATTCAGGTCACAACCGGTAGCTGGAACTTTATGTTCGGCGACCATATTCAATCCATTCTGGATACCAACTTAGGTTCTCTGTTTGGCCTGATGACGCAGCAATACTCAACGACGGGCCTGGCGAAGACAACATTTACTTACAATATACAGGACTTGCCGCGTCAGCTTAAAAACAAACTGCTTGGCCGGTTATCCAGTGTGAATGCAGATACCACTTTAGCGGATATTTTTGGTGTGGATTACACTTCGGAGGGACAGATTGTTGCTCGTACTGGTAAGCCGGTTGATGGCAAGGCTATTTTGCGAGAGATGCTGGAAGTTATTCACAAGTTTGGTGGTGAGCAATTACGTGTCTTCACTGATCCGGATAAATTGATTGATGGTTTGAAACAGCGTGCCGATATGAGTGCCGATGGTATTGAATCATTTCTTGTCAGTCATGGACTGAAAGAGAAAGCGCCTGATGAAAATCGGGAAAAAAGTGTACCGGGCGCCATCAACAGTGGGAATATTCAGACTAATAACAAACCTGAGCGTGCATTGGGCTTTAATTCGCTGAACTTACCTAACTTGTTTGCGACGATATTCAGCAAAGATAAACAACAAGAGATGAAATCGTTAGTAACCAATCTGAAAGAGAATCTAACCGCAGATCTGCTCAATATGGAGCAAAAAACGTTTGATTTCTTGCGTAACAGCGGTCATCTGCAAGGAGATAGCGATATCCATATATCGTTGGGGAACTACAACTTCAACTGGGGCGGAGACGGTAAAGATCTCGGTGCTTATTTGGGTGATAACAACAACTTCTGGGGAGGACGTGGTGATGATGTTTATTACTCAATCGGCACCTCCAACATCTTTACCGGTGGAGAAGGTGATGATCTGGGCGTACTGATGGGACGTGAAAACTGGATGTTTGGCGGTAATGGCGATGATATCGCAGTGGTAGCCGGACGCATTAACCATGTGTTCATGGGTGAAGGGAATGATCAGACATTTGTTTTTGGCGAAGGTGGCTTGATTGATGCCGGTAACGGACAAGACTACGTAGTCACTTCTGGCAACTACAACCAGGTGGATACCGGGGAAGATCAGGATTATGCCGTAACTATCGGTAATAACAACCGGATTGAGCTAGGTGAAGGCAATGACTTTGGCAGGGTATTTGGTAATGACAACCGAATCGATGGCAACACGGGTGACGATGTAATTAAACTGATGGGCTATCACGCGGTGATTAATGGTGGAGAAGGTGATGACCACCTGATAGCGGCTACAATTTCGAAATTCAGCCAGTTTGACGGCGGTGATGGTCAAGATCTACTGGTTTTGGGGGGATATCAGAACCACTTCCAGGGTGGTGCGGGGGTAGACAGCTTTGTGGTCAGTAGCAAAGTGATTGATAATCAGGTTAATGATATCAACGCAGAAGATATGATTATCTTTAACGATATTGACTGGCAAAACCTGTGGTTCCAACGCAGTGGATACGATCTCGTGTTATCCGTGAATCGCCGTACTCAGGATAAAACCGCTCAGAGCCTGTTTGAATCAGTGGGTTCAGTCACCTTTAGTCATTACTTTAATGGTAACCGAGCCAAATTAGTAACGCAGATGGGGCGTAAAAATGCATCAGGAGAGCGTGAATTTACGGCACTTTCAGACCATGCGGTTGACACCTTGATTCAGGCAATGAGCAATTTTGCCCCAACAGCCGGTGATAACGGTTTTATCGAAGGGCTGGACAGCAGGGAAAAAGTGGCTATTACGACGGCTTGGGCAGATACCACAATTGGCAAGGGGAAATTTGCCTGATTAACTTGCTATAACGCTAAGTAATAACAGCAAAAATGGCTCACCTGAATAGGTGGGCCATCGTAATCGCCCATTCTCTGAACGCTTAAGAATCAAGTAGAAATTAAATAGTCTGAGTCAGTAAAATACAGGACTCAGACCTTAATGAAGACATGATTTAAATTGCCTGATTTTTGTGAATAACTCACAAAGTCGGGGTAATTTTGACTGTTATATTTTTCGAATAAATATGAGTTACAAAAAATTCACCTACTCTTATTGAATGTTATTTGCAAAATAGTTTGATTTTAATCATTACTTTATAAATGTTCTTTTAACTCGAATGGATATAATAAAGTAAGGTATCCATATACATGCATAAAATACAGTTCTAAAAAACAAGAAAAGATAATTATAATCCAGTTTTATTTCATATACATAATGAGTTAATGCTAAATCGGCGATGACAAATAATAAATTAAAAGCTAACAGGATAATGTAAAATAAAGGTGTTCTCTTCTTTTTTCTAAAGAAGAGAATAGATGTATAAAGTGCAACTCCAAAAATAATTGTAAAACAGATAAACTCAAATCCTATAAGGATATATAATTCACCTAGAAAATCATAACTGGAGGTTAAGATTGTCATCGTTTTATATGAACTAAATAAAGAGCTAAATATTGCAAAGATAAGATTTATTGCGGGTAAATAAAGAAATCCGCCAATGCCACTCAGTTCTTTATCTTCACATACGGTACTGGTATTAAAGCAGGCTATATCCGGGTGCCCTATATTGAACGCATGGTATGACCCACTATTACAGCCAGCATCCCAGCCTGCACCTTAAGGCAACTGGCTGCAAGAAGCCGGATTTGCCACCGGGTAGGCAGTGAACATCACCGTTGAGCGGGGGCAGTTGAGTTGATTATCCGGCTGGCTGATAAAGGATAATTAGTTGGTATATAAAGTAAAATCTCGGCGTTGTTGGCCGAGATTTATATTTAAAACATAAATTCTTAGCTTTAGTTAACTTCACCAATATACCAGTGTTCAGAATAATAAGGCTTTCCTTCGTCATCTTCACTTATTCTAAGAACACCTAGCTCTGAAAAACCATCGGGTAATCGTAAGTTCCATTCTTTGCATAAACTTCGTTCACTCAATAAAGTTATTTTACCAAACCGACTATATCCATTGCGAGTATGTTCATTGAAATATTCTTCAGATGTGAATATACATAATTCACTTGAAAACATATCAGGCAATACAATGGAACAAGTAATTCTTATATTATTTTCGCTTTCTGGCTTCACCTTATAAATGTTATAAGCTGCATCTATTAAATCTTGAGCACAAATAGATTGAATGTTTTTATTTGTCTGTTTTCCTTGTACCAATGCTGAATGTACCGGAATTTTTACATTCCAGTAACCATAAGAATAATCATTTTCAGTGATAACAGGAAAATAGGTTCTATATGACTCGGACCATATTTTCAATGAACGTAGTCTACGTGGTATACCACGCAATTTTTTATTGCTCAACGCTATTCTACGCATAGACATTTATAATTTCCTTCTTTTAGCCACATTAGTTTTGGTTTGGTTTATCGTACCATCTAAGTTTAAGACAGCCTTAAATTTCCCTTTATTATCAAAAACCTAAAGATGGTTTTTATGTTGACCATCAAGGTATCGCTGATCACCTTTCCAATATTGTTATCGGCTTTGTAAACACTCTGCCCCTGATATATTTGGCTGATTTTTTGTGTACTATTTTTTATTTGAGTACCAAAACCGGGTTGAGTAAGAAATTCTTTCATATTACCAACAGCCCCCTGATTCGGTTGATACGATTGCTTGCCTTTTCCAACATCTCCACCGCCTTTTGCTCCAGCCTTACAGATCTCTCTGGCAACCCCCGCAGACGCCGCAATCCCCGTCTGCCCCATAATCTAATCTTCACGATTTCCTGGGTCGTTTCTTCTGAGCCGCCGGTGACTTGGGCACGATGGAGCACCAAATTCCGTGATGCGTCAATATTTGACATCGCACCGCGTAAATCTGCACATTCCCGCACTTCTGCCGGCGTAAGGGAATCCAGCCCCTGCATTCTGGCTTTTTCCTGAATTTCGCCTATCCGGGCACTGTAGTCACCTTGCAATGCCCGCAGCTCTTTGGCAACGGCAACGCACTGGTCAGCGCCTGAACACGTTGCTATCCGCTCCTGAMCC
>NZ_PUWT01000062.1:0-1046 GCF_002968995.1 Photorhabdus hindustanensis | reverse complement strand
GTCATTGATGACCCGCATTCCCGATACCGATTTAGCCCGCTTAAAGCAAACCGTCTCGTTGCTGGGGCTGGCGCGTAAGCAAGGCCGTGCGATGAAAAAACGCGGTGAGGATTATGTGCTGCGCTGTCCGTTCCATCACGAGAAAACGCCCTCAATGGTGATATCGCCTGCCAAGAACCTGTATCACTGCTTTGGCTGTGGCGCCGCGGGGTCGGTGCTGGACTGGGTGATACAAACGGAAGGGGTGACGCTGAAAATCGCTATCCGCCGGCTGCGGGAGCTGGCCGGGTTGCCGGATATGGACAATACGGTTGTGGCCGCTTCTTCTTTAGCCGCCCCGCCGGAGTCACAGGCGGCACCCCTGCCGCGCCCGAAACTGGCCGACCTGGACGATGACGGGCAGGCGCTGTTGCATCAGGTGATTGATTTTTATCATCAGCACTTACTGGCGTCACCGGAAGCCCAAGCCTGGCTGGAACGACGCGGGCTGAATCATCCTGAACTGGTCAGTCACTTTAAGCTGGGGTACGCGGGCCATCACGGGATCGGCGGTTCCGCGGGGTTGTTGCCGTCCAAGAGCAGTCAGGAAGGCCAGCACCTGCGCGACAAGCTGTCGGGTCTGGGCGTGTTGCGTACGACCACCCGTCAGGACCACTTCCGGGGCTGCGTCGTGGTGCCGGTGATCGGCTGGGCCGAATCGGCCAGTGTGGCCAGCCGTGGGCGGGTGCTGCAACTGTATGGTCGCCGAACCCAGCCGGATTACAAAGTGCTGAAAGACAGTCCGAAGCATCTGTACCTGCCGTCACCGCTAGCCGGGGTCTGGAATGAATCGGCGATGCAGGCATCAAATGAAATTATCCTGTGCGAAGCGCTGATCGATGCCATGACCTTCTGGTGTGCCGGGTTCCGTAACGTGATCGCCGCGTTCGGGGTGAACGGGTTTAACCGTGAGCACCTCGCAGCCTTGCCGTATCACGGCGTGAAACGGGTGCTGATTGCCTTTGACCGGGACGAGGCCGGAGACCGTGGCGCGGCTAATGTGGCGG
>NZ_PUWT01000061.1:0-8989 GCF_002968995.1 Photorhabdus hindustanensis | reverse complement strand
TTGTCATCCCAACCGCGAATAAATTCTCCTCGCAAATCGGGCAAATTACCACCAGGGTAAGCCTTAGCTAATTCCGGAAATTTCGCTTTATCAAAGGCCGCACCATTGCATTGCAACCACCCATCCGGTAGTGTGGCCGTCGGCCAAGGAAGTGGCACCCCTATCGGAATTAGCTTTTCTAATAAACCAAGATTTTTAAAAACTCACTTATCGGTGAAATTTCCGAAAGAATAGTTTCGTATTGGTACTAAGCGGGACTATATATGCCGAAGATTGGCTATATTCGGGTGTTAATAAATGACCAGAACTGTGGTTTACAGAGAAATGCGTTGATATGTATAAATTATAATCTATTTTGGTCGGTGAAATCTGTGAAAAAATAATCAATGAACAGAGCTAAAAGTTCACTCCAGAAGAAACAGATATTGATTTATAGAGGTTTCTTTTTCCACTCTCTATGAAGTACAAATAATTAAATAATTAGAAAAAATAATAAATTAAGCGACCTGATTTGTATCATCTCCCACACATTTCCCATCGAATGATTTAATAATTTGGATACTTCAACATAGCGGGACACCTTAACAGGAGAACCGCTAATATGGCACAAGATTATCATCACGGCGTCCGTGTACAGGAAATTAACGAAGGCACACGTACCATCACCACAGTTAGCACCGCTATTGTTGGTATGGTGTGTACTGGTCCTGAAGCAGACGAAAAAACTTTTCCACTAAACACTCCGGTCTTGATTACTGATGTTTCACTCGCCATTGGCAAAGCTGGTAAAACCGGTACATTGCCTCAGGCACTCAAAGCTATCTCAGACCAGTCTAAACCCGTTACTGTTGTTGTCCGTGTAGCACAAGGTGAAACGGAAGAGCAAACTACCAGCAACATCATTGGTACTACAACTAATGAAGGTAAGAAAACCGGTATACAGGCACTGTTGGCAGCACAAAGCCAATTAGGTGTGAAGCCACGTATTCTGGGCGTCCCTGGGCTGGATACGAAGGCTGTTGCTGTTGAGTTGGCGAGTATCGCGCAGAAACTGAGAGCAATGGCTTATATCAGCGCCTATGGTAGTAAGACTATCTCAGAAGTTATCGAATATCGCAAAAACTTCAGTCAGCGCGAATTAATGCTGATTTGGCCTGATTTCCTGAGTTGGGATACTGTTTCTAATAAAGAAACTATCGCCTACGCTACTGCTCGTGCATTGGGTTTGCGTGCAAAAATTGATGAAGAAACAGGTTGGCACAAAACACTGTCCAACATCGGTGTCAATGGTGTGACCGGTCTTTCAGCAGATGTATTCTGGGATCTTCAAGATCCAGCAACAGATTCAGGTCTGCTAAACCAAAATGGTATCACGACACTTATCCGTAAAAATGGCTTCCGTTTCTGGGGGTCCCGTACCTGCGCTGATGACCCATTGTTCCAGTTCGAAAGTTACACTCGTACTGCCCAAGTCTTAGCTGACACTATGGCGGAAGCACATATGTGGGCAATCGATAAGCCACTAACTCCTTCACTCGTACGGGACATTATCGAAGGTATCAATGCTAAGTTCCGTGAACTGAAATCTGGGGGCTACATTATTGACGGTCAATGCTGGTATGACGAAAACGCCAATGATAAAGACACCTTGAAAGCGGGTAAATTGACCCTCGATTACGACTATACACCTGTACCACCACTGGAAAACATGATGTTACGCCAGCGTATTACAGATCGTTACCTGATGGATTTCGCGAAAAGCATAAACGGCTAAGGGGACACAGATGGCATTACCTCGCAAACTTAAATTCCTGAACTTGTTTAATGATGGCAATAGTTATCAGGGAATAGTAGAAGAACTTACTCTGCCTAAGCTGAGTCGTAAACTGGAAACCTATCGTGGCGCTGGCATGAACGGTAGCGCAACCGTGGACTTAGGCTTGGATGAAGGTGCATTGGACGTTGAATTTACTCTAGGAGGTATGGAAGCTCAACATTATCGGCAATGGGGACTGACCAAAGCCGACGGCGTAATGTTGCGCTTTGCGGGCTCCTACCAGCGCGATGATACCAGCGATGTGATTGCTGTTGAAATCGTGATGCGTGGCCGTTTCCATGAGTTTGACCACGGTACTTATAAGCAGGGAGATAATACTCAGACCAAAATCAGCGCTAAAAATACCTATTTCAAATTGACATGGGATGGTGAAGTTCTGATCGAAGTGGATACCGTTAACATGGTTGAAGTCGTTAATGGTGAAGATCGCTTGGCAGATCACCGCCGCGCTATGGGTCTTTAATCTAATCGGATAAACAAGGTTGAACCATGACAGAAACACTAATTACTCAAAACGACGAGCAGCGCACAATCGTATTAGAAGAACCGCTTGCACGTGGTAGTAGCAACATCACTGAAGTGGTGGTGCGCAAACCGAACAGTGGCGCGCTGCGTGGTGCTCGGCTACAGGCTTTGCTGGAAATGGATGTGGACTCAATGATATTGGTTTTGCCACGCGTTACCATACCTGCGCTCACTAAAAGCGATCTGTTGTCAATGACGCCCGGCGATCTGATTAATCTCAGTGTTGAGGTGGTCAATTTTTTGTTACCGAAGTCGGCGAAGTCCGGTTTCCAGACCGACTAACCGTAGATGAATTGGTGGCAGATATTGCCACCGTTTTCCACTGGTCTCCGGCAGTGACAAATGAAATGTCACTACCGGAATTACTGGACTGGCGACATCGGGCCATCTTACGAAGTGGTGCAGAAAATGAGTAATACACAGTCACAGCTTAAATTGGTAATACAGTCCGTTAATAAGCTGACCAGCGCCTTGAAATCTGCCCAGCGAAATAATAAAAGGTTGGCGGATTCTCTCCGGCAAAATCGTGATGAATTTAAGCGATTAAATCAGACTTATGAAGCAATTAAACCTTATTCTGCTCCTGAATATGCGCAGGAAACTGCGCATACCAGTAACAAAAAGGAAGAAAATCGCGGTGAAGGTCGTTATAGCAAAATCAAAGAGCTTCGTGACCGCGTTAGCCAATATGGTGCTAGTGCAAAATCAGCCGGTAGCAAAATACTGACAACCAGTAAAAACTTTTTGATGCCGGGTTATGATCTCAGTGCTCAAATGTCCAAAATTCAGGCACAAACTAATATTGAAAAAAATTCTCCTGAATACACTATGTTACTCAATCAAAGTCGTGAGTTGAGTAAAAGTACAGGGATTCCTGCCAGCCAGATTGCACAGGGACAGAGCTTGTATGCTTCCAAGGGGTATTCTCCTGACCAGATAAAGAATGTGATGCCAGGCGCGGTATTAATGTCGCAGGCAAGCGGTACAGATTTCGCCAATGTGGTTGATATTAGTACTAATGTACTGGAAGGGTTTAAATTACAATCCGAAGAGATGGGGCATGTTAGTGATGTTTTGACGGCAACGCTTATTGGTTCAAAAACAACGTTGGCGGGATTGGGTGACACCATGAAATCTGTCGCCCCAGCGGCTACTTCTTTGGGGATTGACATTGAAACCGTTGCGGCTGCCACAAGAAAGCTAAGTGATGCCAATATTAAGGGAAGTGAAGCTGGAGAGGCTTTGAGCAATGTACTAAGCCGATTGGCTGAACCGCCTAAAGCTGCTGCTGCCGCATTGAAACAACTAGATATTAAAACTCGTGATGCTAAAGGTAATTTACGGCAATTACCTGATATTCTCGTTGAACTAGATGATAAAACCCGTTCAATGAGCGGTAAACAACGTACAAGTTATTTCACAGCAATTGGTGGTGAAAATGCTGCTCCTGCTTTGGATGTATTGGTAAATCAGGCAGGGCAGGGAGGATTGCAAACGTTTATCGCTGAGCTGAAAAATGTTCAAGGTGAATCCCAAAAAGTTGCCTCTGTAGTGACGAATAATCTCACTGGTGATATCCAAAAACTCAATGCCGCTTGGAGTAATCTAGGCGTTCAGATGTTTTCTGGCGTAGAAGGTCCTGCAAGAGAAGTCACTCAGCAAGTAACCAATGTAGTCAATAAAGTCAGTGAGTGGATGGAAGCCAATCCACGTTTGGCTGCAACGCTTGCGACTATTACGGTGGTAGTCGGAGGCATGTTAACTGTGTTTGGCGCATTGGCACAGGCGATCGCTTCGATATTGCTTCCATTAGCTGTAGCGAAGTATAGTCTTACTTTCTTTGGTAGTACTGGTGTGAGAGCGCTCGGATTAGTCGGGAATGCTCTGAAGATGTTGGGTAGCACCATGATGATCGTCGGTCGTTTGATGATGGCTAACCCAATCCTCGCCATTATTGGTGTAATTGCGATGGCTGCTGTTTATATTTGGCAAAATTGGGAAACATTGGGGCCGAGATTTTCTCATCTTTGGGAAAATATTAAAATTAACCTCATTGAGAAATGGGAATCTATTAAACAGAGTGTTCTGCAAACTTGGGAAAGTATTAAAACTAATATTAGTAATGCCTGGGAATTAGTTAAACAGAATACATTGGATATCTGGGAGAATATTAAAATATCGATCTCGGATAAATGGAATGAAATTATTACTGACGTAATGAATCTACCTAGTAAATTTAAAGAGGTTGGCACAGCGATAATTAACAGTTTATTGGAGGGGATTAATGAAAAATGGGAAGCCCTGAAACAGAAACTGACTTCATTGTCTGAGTATCTCCCTGACTGGATGCGGTCAAAGGAAGATATTTCAAGAGATGCCAGTAATAATGTGAGTCCTAATGTTAATTCGGTTCTGCCCAAACATGACAAAGGGGGCATTATTCCGGCTGGTCGAGTTGGTATTGTTGGTGAATATGGACCAGAGATTGTCACTGGCCCTGTTAATGTTATTAGCCGACGACAGACTGCTAAACTTGCTGCTGCTGCGGTATTTTCTTTAAGCGTAATGGCGCCTTCTACCGCCGCCAGAACCGCACCATTGCATGTTCAGAGTTTACCGGTTCATGCTTATCCTCAGATTCAGGAAAAGAAAACGGACAAACGTCAGGTGGTTGAATACCGCAGTGAATCGCCGGTCTATCATATAAATATCTATGGTGCGCCGGGGCAATCTGCGCAGGACATTGCAGCAGCAGTTAGGCGCGAATTGGATGATCGGGAACGTAAACAGCAGGCTCGTTTACGTAGTTCATTCTCTGATAGAGGAGAATTCTAATTATGATGGCTGCACTGGGTTTATTTGTTTTTATGTTGAAAACCACACCATACCAGAGTATGCAATATACTCAGTCATGGCGACATGCTTTTAATAGCCGTATCGGGGTGCGGCCTGCCTGGCAATTTCTGGGGCCGGATAACGACACAATGACACTTTCCGGTTCGTTATATCCAGAAATTACTGGTGGCCGTTTATCATTGACGGTACTACAAGTTATGGCTGACAGCGGTAAGGCTTGGTCTTTTATAGATGGCAGCGGCACGGTTTACGGTATGTTTGTCATTGAGAGTATCGACCAGACAAAAACTGAATTTATGTCGAATGGTTCTGCCCGCAAAATTGATTTCACGTTGACATTGAAGCGAGTAGATAGTTCTCTAATTGAAATGTTCGGTGATCTTCAGGGACAATTCTCTATGCTTACAGACAATTTGTCAGATAGAGTCAAAGAGGTATGATCATGACGTCTAAATTTGGCAGAGGTTCCGAAAAAGGTGGTGCACCGGCATTTCTTTTGGAAATTGATAATAAAGATATCAGCGGGCGCATTCAATCGCGCCTGATGTCACTAACGATGACAGATAATCGAGGCTTTGAAGCCGACCAGCTTGATATTGAACTGGATGATGCAGATGGAAGTTTGGTGTTACCTTCCAGAGGTAATGTGATTTCATTGGCGTTGGGATGGCGTGATCAGCCACTGATTAGTAAAGGACGTTTTACTGTGGATGAAATTGGCCACAGTGGAGCTCCGGACAAATTAACGATTCGTGCCCGTAGTGCTGATTTCCGTGAATCTCTCAATATGAGACGTGAAGAGTCTTATCATAAGAAAACGATAGGTGATATTGTTCGCACTATTGCTGCAAGGAATAGGCTTACCGCCGATTTACATCAAGATATAGCGAAAATATTGATTAACCATATTGATCAGACGAATGAGTCTGATGGTAGTTTTCTCACTCGCTTGGCAAGGCAGGAAGGGGCGATTGCTTCAGTAAAAAATGGTAAGTTGATATTTATTCGGCAAGGACAGAACAAAACAGCCAGTGGTGCGGTTATCCCTGCATTAGTGATTACACGTCGGTCAGGTGACAACCACAATTTTACTCTGTCCGATCGTGAGGCTTATACCGGCGTGGTAGCAAACTGGTTGGATGTCCGTAAACCGGAGAAAAAACATACCTTAACCGTTGAACGAAAAAATCAGGAAAATGCTGATAAATTAAAATCTTATTTGATCGGTAGCAAAGATAACGTATTAGAGCTTTCTCGTACTTATGCTGATGAGGCTAGTGCTAAACGTGCAGCCAAGGTTGCCTGGGAAAAAATGCAACGTGGAGCAGCGACGTTTTCGATTCAACTGGCTCAGGGGCGTGCAGATCTCTACCCTGAAATACCAATCAAGGTTACCGGTTTTAAACCAGAAATAGATGCTGCCGAATGGACATTAACGACAGTCACTCACACGGTGAATGGATCTGGTGGTGGTTTTACAACAGCACTGACTCTGGAATTAAAAATTGATGATCTCGATATGAAATAATTGTTCTTTAAGTGAGATCTCATTGCTATATTGTTCACATTATGAGAGTTCATGTTTTAGTTAAGGGTAAGAAAATATGATCAAGTGTCCTCTTTGTGGTAAAGCGGCTCATGCACGCAGTAGCTTTGAGCATTCCAGCCATACAAAAGAACGTTATAATCAATGTCAAAACATCAATTGTGGTGCAACTTTCGTTAGCCATGAAACGTTTGTCCGCTTTATTTCCAAACCTGGTGAAGTAATAAGTGTTAAGCCGCATCCCAAAGAAAAAACTAAAACTCAATTGAATGTGACTTGAAATTAAAAGTTAATTGTAAATATTTGCCACCAGCCGGTGGCTTCTTACTCAGATGCCAGATTTGTTATATATCTTGCTGCTAGCTACGTTGCTAAATATCTTGTGAATTAGTTAATAAATTCACTTGCGTCCTTGGTCATATTTTGTCAGCTTTGGTGTAATCAGAATCACTGAATCAACACTCACCGAAGTAGGACAATAATGATGAAAAATGTGGGCTTTATCGGCTGGCGCGGGATGGTCGGCTCAGTATTAATGCAGCGTATGATTGAAGAGCGGGATTTTGATGTTATTCGTCCGGTATTCTTCTCGACATCACAACACGGACAGCCAGCACCTGATTTTACTGGTCGGCAAGGTACGTTACAGAATGCTTTCGATATCGAAGCTCTTGGTGCTTTGGATATTATTATTAGCTGTCAGGGGGGAGATTATACTAATGAGATTTATCCAAAGTTAAGAGCAACGGGTTGGCAGGGATATTGGATTGATGCGGCGTCAGCACTGCGTATGAATGATGATTCCATCATTATTCTTGATCCAGTTAACCATGCGCATATTCAGCAAGGTCTTAATGAAGGCATAAAAACTTTTGTTGGTGGTAATTGTACCGTTAGCCTAATGCTGATGTCTTTGGGCGGTTTGTTTGCTAATAATTTGGTTGAATGGGCTTCTGTTGCAACTTATCAGGCAGCTTCTGGTGCGGGCGCTCGTCATATGCGTGAACTTCTGGTTCAGATGGGAGCTCTACATACTCAGGTAGCAAAAGAGCTGCAAGATCCGGCATCGGCTATTCTGGATATTGAAAGAAAAGTAACGGATTTCACCCGTAGTGGAGTTATGTCAACTGAGCAATTTGGCGTACCGTTGGCAGGTAGTTTGATTCCGTGGATTGATAAACAACTTGATAATGGCCAAAGCCGTGAAGAGTGGAAAGGTCAGGCAGAAACCAACAAGATTCTGAATACCGGTAATAACATCATTACCGTGGATGGCTTGTGTGTACGTATTGGGGCGCTGCGTTGCCATAGTCAGGCATTTACTCTGAAATTGAAAAAAGATATTTCGATTCCTGAAATTGAGCAATTACTGGCCGCGCATAATGACTGGGTTCGTGTTATTCCAAATGATCGCGAATTGAGTATGCGCGAATTAACCCCGGCGGCGGTAACGGGAACTTTGAATACTCCTGTAGGGCGTTTACGTAAACTGAATATAGGTCCAGAGTATTTATCTGCTTTTACTGTCGGTGACCAATTGCTGTGGGGAGCAGCAGAGCCTTTGCGTCGTATGCTGCGTATCTTGGTTTAATTATTTTAATACATTTACTTATGTAAAAATCCACTCGTTGTTCGGGTGGATTTATCCATATAGTTCTGTTCATTGTTTCTTTATTGGTTTATTTTTGTTATATTCATAATCTATATTTATGATCTTCTATCCAAATGTATAGTGAATCGTTTTTATGGAGATGGTAGGAATGGAACAAGATAAACTACTAGCTTTAGAGGTTAGAGAATTAAGGGAGTTGGCAAGGACGTTATCTTCTCGTTATATGAGCCAAATAATATGGGTCAGGAACTAATTATATCTACTCAATCATCTGATATGGATCTTTTATTATATTTTTTATTTATAATAATTTTTTCTATGTTTTTTTTTATTTATTAAAAAATACACGAAAAGTAAAAAGAGTATTTCTCTATTTATAATTAATCTTTCTTGGATTCACATAATAAGTGCAACATCGTTAATCCGGAAGTAAACATGTTCGTATTCCTTTAAATAATTCATTCGGTGTTTTCCCTCCCCGTGTTTTTCGGGGGCGATTATTTAATCGGTTTACCACAAAATTTATTTCCTGATCAGAGACTTCATTAAAATCAGTTCCCTTTGGAAAGTATTGTCTGATTAGTCCATTGATATTCTCATTTATCCTCTTTCC
>NZ_PUWT01000060.1:0-93348 GCF_002968995.1 Photorhabdus hindustanensis | reverse complement strand
CTGTTCGACCCGGAGGGCAAGCGGGTGTGGCGGCGGCCGAAGCAGTCGCTATACGGCCTGCGTCTGAGCGGACACGGCGAGAATCCCCAGCTCGATCCGGACCTGAGATTTGCCGGGCAACTTTTTGATGAGGAAAGTGGTTTATTTTATAACCGGTTCAGGTATTATTTGCCGGAAGCGGCGTGCTATCTCAGCCCTGACCCTTTGGGGTTAGCAGGAGGAGTAAATCCTTACAGTTACGTGCATAATCCGACGGGTTGGATCGACCCATTCGGGTTGAATGCATTACTTCCTGGGGAAGGTGGTGTGGGGCCTTATGGAAAATTACCCGGTACTCCCGGCGATGATTTAACTGGTCATCACATGCCTTCAGCTGAATATATGAAGAAGAAGTTTGGAATTTCTAAAAGTAAATCCATTGCAATGCAAATGGAACATAAATATCCATCTAATAAAGGAAGGCATCCATTAACCAGATCTTACGCAAGAAGACCTTTCCTTCATGAAACACCAAGAGAAACATTAGCCAAAGATATCATGGATGCTAGAAAAATATATAAAGATCAAGGATTATATACTAAAGAAATTAAACAAGGTTTAAGGGAGACTATCAGGCTGAATAAAGAAACATTCCCCGATGTATTTAAAAAACCATCTAAGTGTCCAAGAAAATAGAGGATAAAATGAATTTAATCGAAGATCTTGAAAAATCATCAAGCATGGACTCCCCTGAAAGTATTCGTATATTTTCTAATACGTTACAAAAAATGGCCGAGTCAAAAGATAAGAAATATTTACCAATAATTTTAAATTATTTGGATGACGAAAGTGAATATACTGACATGATGAAAGAAATTATGGGAATGGCGGAGTCTTTTGAAGCTATAGATTATGTTTCTACTATTATCGGATTCAATGAAGTATTACAAAAAAAGGCTTTAGATTGGCTTGATATAATTCACTATAGGATAACAAATTCTGAAAAGCATATAGATATATATAAGAATATATTAACTAATTCTCCAAATAAAGAAGAAGTTAAAGAATATCTTTATCGCTTTTTAGATAATAATCCAGAAAAGCAAAAGGCAATATCATTTATACTCAGTTGTTAGATAGGCAAGTTGTATTAATAAAGCCGGAAAGATCTTTCGAGATCTTCCGGCCTTCTTATGATCTACCGTGGCGCATACCCACTGTACGCTAGAGCAGATTGGAGCTTAGAGATCGCATCTTTGATCTGATACGCTTCTTCGTCATTCACGGCACAGGCCCGTATCTCCGCCCAGTTCAGCCGCTTCACCTGTGGGACGGCAACGTGCTACCTCAGCCCTGATCCTTTGGGGTTAGCAGGAGGAATAAATCCTTACAGTTACGTGCATAATCCGACGGGTTGGATTGACCCATTCGGGTTGGCAGGGTGTTCAACCAAACTGGGTAAAAACATGATGGAAGATATGGGGTTACCGCGTTCAACTAAGTGGAGTGGTTATCAAGCTCATCACGTTATTCCCAAACAATATGCTAACCATCCTGCCTTGAAAAAAATCAAGTATGATATCGATAATTCGACAAATGGAATTTTTCTAAGAGAAGTCGATGATGGAGTTAGTGCAATGGCAATGCATCAAGGTAATCACAATGGTTACTCCAGGGCTATTAAAAATGCACTAGACAAAATAGACTTAAATCAGTCTGTTAATGAGATATCGAAACAAGTTGCTGATATACAAAATTTAGCTAAGAAAGGAATGATGAATGGAACACCAATAAGAGCTAAAGATATATCGAAAGGAAAAGCCCAAATAGGCAATCAACGTGCTTTAGAAATGTGGAATAAAATTTTAGGGGTATAATAATGAAAATCGAAAATAAGAAGTTTATAACTGAACCAATGAGTTTTTTATTTTCAGATAATCTTTTGTCAGGGGGAGTAAAAGCACCTTCTGATATTATCCTATTGGAAGATAAAAACAAATCCCTCAGATTGTCATTAAGTCAAGATTTGCCAGATGGATATTTAGTCTGGCAAGATCTTATAGAAAATAGCGTTGGTGAATTTTCTTTAGAAGATAACTATTCTGAAGCTGAAGATTATTTAGAAGATATTGACGAAGAATACAGTGACTTACAAGAGGAAAAGACATTAATTTATAGAAAATCTAAAATAAAAAAAAACAAATACAGAATACGATGATTTTTATTTTGAAATTTTAGATGAGGTCTATTATCAACTAAAAATGTTATCTATTCAAAGGTACATACTAGGTTATCAGAAGAAATCGTTATTAGAAAAAATGTTCGAAATATATAAAGAAGGGCTTTATCCATGCGGAATGACTAAGGATAAAAAGATAGTGGCTTTTAATCCAATGATATTAAAAACTAGTTGATATAGTAGATAAATAATTGTGAAAAAGCCGAAAAGATCCCCGTGATATTTCAGGCTTTGTTATTTTTATACTTAAAATAAATATCTTTCAGGGTTGGTCTTATATATTAAATATATAATTTAAAATCACAAAAATATAAAATAAATAAGAAGATAAACAAAGGAATAATACAGAAAAATATAAGATTAATGGCAAATATATACATAAGCTATATTTTAGCTATTTTATTCTGTTTTTTCTCTGAAACAGCAAAAAGCCGGAATCACTTCCGGCTGACTTCTTTCTTACCGTGGTGAATGCCCATGCCACGCCGACGCCGACTGGTTAGTGCAATGGCAAGGCATCAAGGTAATCACGGATATACTGATGCAATGTTCTGGATAAAATAAATCTACATCAATCAATTAATACCATATCGAAACAAGTAGCTAACATCCAAAATATAGCTAAAAAAGATATGGAGAATGGCAATATTATTAAATCCAAGCGGTTCTATTGAAGAATTTAATAAATATGAAATTATTGATAATAAAGATAGGGCATTAAAGCTTCTTTTCGATCAAGAAATACCAAGTAACTACATGGTTTGGCGTGATTTTTCTCTGATCGGGTATCTGAGTTTTATCTTCATGAGGATTATAAAAAGCAGAAAAGGATATCCTTGACAGAGTAAAAATATCTATTCAGGATCAAGTTAAATAGCGTTTCATAATTCTGCCACATATGACTTTCTTCAACCCATTGTTATATATGGAATTATGAGTAGTATAAGATGTAGCACTATTTTAGAATCTTATTTAAAGAAAATATGAGATAAAAGAAAACCATATCTTATAAGAAAGAAACAAGGGTTAGTTAATAACATAGAACACGATAACTTTCTAAATAAAGTAAATGACGAATGTAATAACATGTTAAATATGATAAACATTTATCGATATTTATTTTCTTTTAATCAGAACGCTAAATTAGAAGCCATATTGTCTATATTCAAAAAAGGAATTATGTCGTGCAGTATAAAAAAAAGATAAAAAGACATGAGTTATTTTCAATCCTATTCTTTTGAAGAATAGTTAATAAAATTATAGATGAACTACCTCAAAAACTAGATTCAACATTTAATGACTAGATTTAGAGAGGCAGTTCACAATCACCAGATCTTCCGATGTTCTTATTGATCTACCGTGGCGCATACCCACAATACTAGGGCCAACTGGAGCCTTACCGATCGCATCCTTAATCTAATACACTTCCTTGTCATTCACGGCGCAGGCGCGTATCTCTAACCAGTTACCAGTTGAGCCAACGCTTCAATGTGGGTTAATTGAATGTCCTGCACATGTTCAATCGCTATCGTCATCTCATGCTCTTCCCTTTAAGATATATCGTCGGTGTAGCTAACTGTCCCGGTTCTCATTAAATTATCGGCTGACTGAAAATATAATGGCAATAGTTTATCTGCCAGTATTAACTATTTTCAGCAAAGTTTTCTCAATGCTGAGATCAATTTTTGAATTCCCAATTCAACTTTACTACAGGGGCATCCTGTATTAAAACGAAGAAATCCCTTACCAGCTTCACCATAAATTTTACCCGGCATAATGGCAATTTTCTCTTCATGGATAAGTATCTGCTGCAATTTATCATCATCAATATTCAGATTACGCAGGTCTATCCAAGCCAAATAAGTTGCCTGTGGTGGCTGCCAGTTCAATTGTGGAAATGCAGCATTCAGTTCCTGTGCCACATAATTCAAGTTATCACTCAAGTAATTGCGCAGTTCATCAAGCCAGATATGTCCCTCCCGGTAAGCTGTAATATAGGCTGATATCGCTAAAATAGCAGGAGAAGATAATCCATCACTCTGCGTTAGTTGATGAGTATATGCCGCACGGCTATGATCATCATTAATAAAACCATAAGCACCCGTAAGGGCAGGAAGGTTAAATGATTTGGATGCAGAGGTTATTAATGCCCAATGCGTCGTGGCAACTTCACTCCAGGGAATATGTTTTGTGTCTCTCAAAGTCATGTCCATATGAATTTCATCGCTGATGACGTTAACATTATAACGCTCACACAGCTCAGACATCGTTTTAAGTTCAGAGTGACTCCAGGCTTTGCCTGTTGGGTTGTGTGGGTTGCACAGTAATAATATTTTGGTTTCTGGTTGGGATAGCAAAGTTTCAAGTTGATTCATATCGCACACCCAGTTATTGCCTTGTTTCTCAAGTGAGCAAGGAAGCAACCGCCGCTTGTTCCCCTGAATAACTTTATAAAAACCATCATAAGCAGGGGTGTGAACAACGATATTTTCACCAGGTTTAGACCAAATACGGATTAATTGCGACACCATGTAAATTACAGAAGGACCATAAACCGCCCAATTTGTATTAATTTCGCAATTAAAACGTTGCTGGTACCAATGACGAATAGCACCAAGAAATTCTTCATGTTGCCAACGACTGTAACCGAACACGCCATGATTCAGGCGTTTCTGCAACACCTGAATCACACAGGGAGCGGTAGCAAAATCCATATCAGAGATGGTAAAAGGGAGAAGATCATCAACACCAAAACGATCTCCAACATAGTCCCATTGGGTACACCAAGTACCACGGCGATTAACCGAGGTGTCAAAGTCAAACATTGTTTTCTTCCTTAAATTAATACATCAAGTTCATCTTTTACTGATTGTACTTGCGGCCCGATAACGATTTGTAAGTTATGTTGATTGAGGTAAATAATCCCCAGTATCCGTAAGTTCTTCAATTGTTCATTATCAACCAAGGATATGTTTTTAACAGATAAACGTAGACGAGTAATGCAATTATCCAGTGAAACGATATTATCTTTACCCCCTAAAGCAGCAAGCATTGCCGGAATATCATAATCCGATTTATTCGTAACCGCTGGAGGTCTATTCACTTTGTGATTATTGTCAATTTCGCGTTCTGGTGTTTTGATATTAAATCGGATGATAGCAAATCGGAAAATAATGTAATAGGTAACAAACCAAATCACCACAACAACAGGTATTAAAATTAATGTCGTTATGATAGGAACAAAACGTACTCCGCCAAAAAAGGCCAATGCGTCGGGCAATCAGATGGTATTACAACGCTCATGAAGTAGATAAACAATAATGCCGACTATAACTGTCCCCAAAATACCAGTATCAATGGATTGAATGCCAAGAATATTTTGGATGTTATTGGCTTTCAATATCGTGGAATCTGTCGTTGGCAGGATATTTGTGGTTGTTAAATAAAAGTTTATCCCAGATGAAATACTGCAAAACCTACGAAGCCGGCAAAAGCTGCCACACCTTTATTTTCGCGTGCCATACCTAGCGGGATTGCAATTGCGAACATAATGAGCATAATGACTCCAGCTGATATTATTAGGAATTATTTAATCAATAACACTACGGATTATCTGGTGAAATGGTTCACTATTGATAAATATTTTAGAGAAGGATTATTAGTTTGCTAGGATCACGTAGAAGCTACTCAAAAAATCATTATTACCCTTTAAGTCGTTCATATATTAAGTAAAGAACAGGCAGAACCGTAATATTACAATTCTGCCAAAGGAAAAGTGCGTTTGGTTGAGCCTGATTTTATATTTTGAATAGATATCATTGTCATCTTGTCAGGAAAATATCTCCAATTCCTATTTACAATGGTACCAATAAAGATACGAAGGTAAAAAATCAGTTTTTGTTCAAATTCTCCTAATAATCCATTTGAACAATAGGATTAATCATTGAGTTAATTTATAAGATAAAAAATATAATCATCTGATAATTACAAATTGATATTAGTTATATATAGCCAAGTAATGCAGCTTTAGCTATTGCCTGGAATTTATTCTTACAATCCAGTTTTTTGACGATATTCATTAGGTGAAAATCAACTGTACTTTTAGTGACACAAATGGTTGATGCAATTTCAATTGATGTCATCCCATCTGCGGTATACCTTAATACCTCTAATTCTCTATGTGAAAATGAGGTGTTATCGATATAGAACGATTGTAAATACTTTGTGTGTGATGTTAAATATCTTATTATCCTAATATATACTCCTAAAATTTCGCCACTACATTTATACATTGTCTCGTTATCAATAGGCCCATCTTTTCCCGCAACAGAAAATACTCCATAAGTTCCTGAAAATGCAGGAAGACCAAAGGTGATCCCAGAGCGAAACCCATATTTTTGATTCACATACCAAAGTTCTTGTCCATTAGATTTGGAAAAGAAATCCAAATCCCATATTTTTGAAAAAGAAGGCGGCACTGGCCGGAAATTTAGAACGGGATCAATCATCCAATACTTTTTTTCTATATAAAGGGCCCTCCAAGATTCATGATAATTATTAAAGAAATACACTTCTCGGTTAGATATAGGAAAGCGTGCCTTTAATAAAAGGGAGAACAAACTAAACCCCGAAATTTTGTTAATAAGTTCACAAATTTCAGCCACAAAATGGGGATCTACGTCTAATTTATGAAAATTATAAGGTAAGGTATATGGTCGATAAATATTCATTCAATGTCCTCTTGAAAATTAAGAATATTGATAGTGAATCCTAATATTTATTATAGTAGCAGAATTTAAACTTAATAGAGAAAATAATTCTTTACTGTTATACAGAGGCAGAATCTGATAAGCCACCATGTATTATTCGTAAACAAGAGAAATTATATCAATAGGATTGAAAATTTAATAATCATGAAAAACAATATATATAAACATATTATATCCACATGAAGAATATTAGACTATTTTCAAGTCAATATAAGTAATTATTTAATATTTTACTCTAAAAAATCATGTTTTATTCTTTACAACAATAAATTAATTAAAATATTGAATCATATGAAACAACACCTAATAAATATATGAGTAATTTTCCCGTATAAACTATGATTTATACCAGTAGCTGTTTCAACTTTAATAGTTAATTATATAAAAAGAAAGTTATTAAAATAATAATTAGTAAACAAAATAATCTTTCGATTCCTAATAAATAGTTTAAATATGTAAAGAGGTGTTATAATGAATGAAGTCATTCAGGGTAAAGATGACATTGCTATAACCAGGAGCTCTGTTACAGCTGATGTGACCTTTGTTATTGATATTAATTCAATAATTGAATATCTTCACACTAATAATCTTAAAAGTTCTCTGAACCCTAAAGATCCAACAATTATCCGTCAGCATGTATACATAGCTAATTATACTCCAGAGTTTGGATTAAAAGTAGCGAGTTCATCTGGTGCCCGCGTAACTGTTCCTATTAATGCAAATATTAGATGGAGGGCTACAACTGTATCCAATAATTTCGACTATACAATTATATTGTATAAATTCAAAAAGCTTAGTACAGGACAAGATGTCATCTCTGTCCCATCACAAATATGGTCACAGAACCCTATAGGCAAAAAAGTTCCAATGGTCCCTTCAGGCGTTAACGCAGATGAGGATGAACCTAAGGTAATTTTTGTTGAATCTCAAGACAGTTATTTCCAAGCAATAGCTCATAGACCAGGTGTAGAGCAATATACATGGTTCTTTGCTGCTTATGACGGCAAAAAACTCCTAGGTTATTATCGATATGATCCATATGTTGAAGTAACTAATAACTAATCATTTGTATATTTTCATTTTCTACTGGAAAATTATTTTAATAATTTTCCAGTATTTTTATTTAATTTTACCTAAATATCTATAGCTAATCTCAACTAATATGATTAGTTTCTTATAAAGAGGAAATTCCCGAAAAATTAACCAACTGAATATACGGTTGTATATAGGAAAGAACACCTATAATACAAGAGAGAACAAAATGAGTATTGACATCTAATCCATATAATAATGTAATTTAAGAATACTATACGGTTATAAAATAGAAATTTTAGTAGATAAGCAGAATTTATTTACCACTATCAATTTAACAATCTCCCAATAATTATTCTTTTTTCATCCAGAGTTATATTCCACCTATTAGCCATTTCTCTACCGAAAATCACTTATAAAAATCATTACATTCGACATTATCAATTCTTAAGCAAAATAGTGTTAAATTAAAATTTAGTTTATTGTTACTTGTTTAACTTAATTTTTTCTTTCTTTAAAAATCCTCCCAGTCAAGATCATTCTATTTTCCTGGAGGCTATTCCCAGTTACTTATTCCATTTAAGTTAATTCATTAATAAGCAATAAAATCATTGCTCTTATTAACTCATTATGACCTGAATAACCAATTAATTAAAATTTCTAATAGAAAATCGAGATATAAAAGAAACGTCACTCGTTAATCAGAACAAGATATAACCAAGAGTGTGTTTTAATAACGAATAAATTAGCCAATACGCATGTCATTACTATCAGGCTATCACCCTATATTTATGTTTTATGGAATAAAATATCATCCTTATCGGTGAATGAATGATAAAAAGAACATCTATTTTAATATTGGGTTGTATTTCCTTTCAGATAATCGCTTCACCGGCAGAGATAAATGATAATCTGCCAATGACTGAGGCGAGAAGAACTCTGCAAGATAGTTCCAGGGAAATTAATCAACTGATAGAACAACGCCGATATCAGCAATTAAAGCAGCAGGCTAATACCGTTCCTGAGTCAACTCCTGCGCCGGTATTGCCCGAATCTAAGCAATGTCTGCCGTTAACCGGTGTTTACCTTAAAGGGATTTCTCTGCTCTCGGTTCGGGATTTAAGTACGCTCAGCGCTTTGTCCCCGGAGTGTATCAGCAGTCATGATATCAACCGGCTCAGCCACGAACTGACTCACCTTTATATCAGTAAAGGCTATATCACCGCCCGTATTCAGTTTATTGCGCCTAATGCCGATGGAGAGTTAGGGCTAAACCTTATCGAAGGGTTTATTGAGAAAATTGAAGGCGGTGATCGCTGGGTGAATAGTCGTATGTTATTTCCCGGTCTGGAAAAACAACCGCTCAATATCACACAACTCGATCAAGGTTTAGATCAGGCTAACCGGCTACAGTCCAATAAAACCACCCTGGATATTTTACCGGGAACGGTGAATGGCGGTTCAGTGATTAAACTGCATAATCAGCGCAGTAAGCCTTGGTTATTGAATATTAAAACTGATAATTATGGGCAAAAGAGCACTGGGAAATGGCTGGTCCGCACAAATACCAGTTTTGACAGTCCATTTGGTTTATCCGATTTCATCAGTCTGAATGCCAGTAGTACGTTAGATAGCCCATCAAACCGGTATAGCCGTGCTTATACTCTGCTTTATTCAGTACCCTATGGCGCCGCGACATTCAGTGGGTTTGGTAGTTATTCCCAATATACCAGCCGCCCCCATTTACAAATGAGAACCATAAAGATTTATGGTGATACTCAGCAAATCGGCATGCGCTCTGATTTTGCCTTCTATCGTAATCAATCTCAGATTAATAGTGTCAGCGGGCAACTGACTTACAAAAATTACAATAATTACATCAACGATGCCAAGATTGGCGTCAGTAGCCAAACATTGAGTGTCTTTGAGCTCGGCGTTAATCATTTATATATCATTCCAACCGGATTAATCACGCTCAATCTGAGTGTTGAACAGGGTTTACCTTGGTTTGGAGCACAAACCGGCACCTCTTATCTCGATAAACAGTTCACCAAAGGCAAGTTGATGGTCAATCTGCATCAGCGTTTTATGCTGTTCAACTCGCCTTATCAGCTCAATAACCTGTTTTATGGACAATACAACCGGCGCGGTCTGCCCGGCGTCGAATGGCTAAATATCACTGATCGGAATGCAGTGCGGGGATTTAGCAAAAATACGCTATCCGGGGATAACGGCTGGTATCTGCAAAATACGCTGTCCCGGACATTTCCCCTCGCCAACAGCACATTATCAATGCGTATCGGCATTGATACCGGCCGGGTTCAGGGATATCGCAGCCCACAAGGTTGGCAAAGCAGCGTCGGTATCAGTTCCGGCGCCACGCTGAAATACCAGCGCATGGTATTCGATATAGAAACCAGCCGAGGAAAGTTACTTTCCAATCGCCAAGCATCTGATGAGCCCATTCAGGTGCTAGTCCGTTTTTCTTACACCTTTTGATGGTTTTAAGCAGTACCCAACGCTGTATACACAGCAATATAACTAAATATATAGAGACTTAATGTATGAAAAACAAAAAATTCAGGTTATCCCCTACCGGCAAGCTCGCCGCTTCTATGGCAATCATTCTTGTCTCTTGTTCTACCAGTTTTGCCAGTGAAATCGTTGGTGGTGGCGATCCAGCACACCATCCCGATATTTTCGCTACCGAAGGTAAAGCAACAGTTGTGAATATCGTGACACCCTCCTCTTCCGGGCTGTCACATAACCAATATCTGGATTACAACGTCGGTCAGATGGGCGTCGTCCTAAATAACGCGCTAAAGGAGGGGCAATCACAATTAGCGGGTCAGCTCGCCGCTAACCCTAATTTAAATGGTCAAGCCGCTAGTCTGATTCTGAATGAAGTTATCAGCAGGAACCCTTCCCTGTTATTAGGTCAGCAGGAGGTATTTGGTATCGCAGCAGATTATGTACTGGCAAACCCAAACGGCATTACCTGTAATGGATGTGGCTTTATTAATACTAACCGCGCTTCTCTGGTGGTGGGTAATCCATTGGTAGAACAAGGTAATTTACAAGGTTTCAGTACATTTGATAATCAGAACAGCCTGAAAATTAAATCGGATGGTTTGATCGCCAATGCGATCCTTGATCTTATCGCACCGAAAATTGATAACCGAGGCTCAGTCACCGCTCAAAAAGAGATTAATGCGATCAGTGGCGAAAATAAAACCTCAGCCACAGGGGAAGTCATTGATTCTCAACAAGAGTTAACAGGTGTGCTGGATAGCTATTATCTCGGCAGTATGCAAGCCGGACGTATCCGTCTACTTAATACGGCAAAAGGCAGTGGAGTTAATTTGCAAGGTTCTCTCACTGCCAGTGATGAGATTACGGTTAATTCCCACGGTAATCTCAATTTAGAAGCGGCACACCTGCAAGGCGGAAATGTTGCGCTCACAGGTAATAATATTGAAGTAAAAGGTAAAGTCAGCGAATCAGCATATAGCCGTGATGGCAGCAATAATTACCAAAGCTATTTCAGCGGTTCTTATGTCAATAATAGTAAAAGTAGCCAGTCACTTGCCCGTACTAAACTTGAAGGCAAAAATATCTCATTGGTCGCCAACAGTAATAACCGAATTACAGCCACTGATATCGTGGGTGATGATGTTAATCTGAGTGGTGCTAATCTGACTTTAGATGGGCAGCAGTTAAAGCAATCCACTAAAAATATTGATAACCAATGGAGTTATTCCCGGCGCCATGAGGTGACTAAGGAAAGTGAAAAACTGCATCAGGCAGGGAATACGATAACCGCCCGGCAGAATGTGAATTTAAATGCTGTTGAAGGCGATGTTAAGATCCGTGGCAGCCAAATAAATGCCAACGATAAGCTGGCCATTACAGCGAAAAAAGATGTCCTGATTGCCGGTTTAACTGAAATAGAAACATCATCAGAAAAAGGTTATAAAAAAAAATCACACGGCTAAATTGCAGACCGGAAGTTGGGAAGAGAGTAAACAGACCGAGCGCTTGATTGCCAGTGAATTACAAGCAGGTAGTCATCTTGATATTAAAGCAGGAAATCAAGTCGAGATTTTTGGAGCGAAAGTCCACGCAGGTCAAAATCTAACTCTGGAAGCCGGTAAACAACTGCAAATCGATGTTCAGAAAACGGCTAACAGCGGTGCTGTATATGATGATAAGAGATACTGGGGAGGTATCGGCGGCGGTGGGAATAAAGACAATAGTGAGTTGAAAGAAACCAGCCATGCATCTGAATTAACGGCGAATGGACGTTTATTGCTGTCAGGCTATGAGGGTATCGCCATTACCGGCAGCAAAGTGAAAGCGACCCAAGGTGCTTTTGTAAATGCTAATAGTGGTAAATTAACCATCGACAATGCGGTCAGTTATATCGACCAGAAAGTTGATGAGCGAACAGGCACCGTACTCAACATCACTAATAGTTCAAAAAGAACCAATAGCCAGCAACAGAAATCTCATGGCAGCGAGTTGGTTTCTGAAGCGGATCTCAAATTACTCAGTGATGAAGATATCAATATTATTGGCAGTCAGGTGCGAAGTAGCGGTGCGCTTAACCTGAACACATCCGGTAATATCAACGTGCTCTCTTATGGCGAACAGAAACAGGTTGATAAACAAAGCACCTCTCTGGAGCCACAAATCCACTTCCAACTAAAGGGGGACAAACAGTATCGTGCCGGAGTAGGTATTGAACATACCAGTAACAGTCAAAAAAATCAGACGATAACACAGCAAGCTTCCACGTTAAGTGGAGGTAGCATCACTCTCGATGCTGATAAAGATGTCACCCTGCGTGGTTCCAATCTGGTGACGACTACAGGTGATGCTAAGATCACCGGTGCGAATGTTCATCTGTTAGCCGCGGATAATAAAAAATCCGAAGAGAAATCTCAGAGTAAAAAGTACGTTGGCGCCTATCTTACCGGAGGAATCGATAAAGTCGGTTCCGGTATTCATGGTAGTTATGAAGGTAACAACAATAATCATACCAGTACGACTGCCGTTGTTTCCGGTTCTCAAATCGCAGGTAATTTGAATATTAAAACCAACGGTGAATTGGTTCAGGAAGGGACGAAGCATAAAGTCAATGGCACCTATACCGCTGAGGCAGGCAAAGTCAGCAATCTGGCCGTATCGAATACGACATCAAATACCAACCACAAACTACAAGTTGGCACAGATATTGGTGTCAATGTCGATTATAGCGCGGTCACTCGCCCAATGGAGAAAGTGGTCAAAGAACCCGCTAAATCTGCACTGGATGGCACTTTAACCAAAAAAGGCATACCCAATTTCGGGGCAGATATTGCCGCTAACGGCAGTAGCATCGTAACCGTGAACAAAAAATCCGAAGCGGTTGTAACTTCTGTTCAGGCTAGCGATATCGTCATTAAAACCAACGGCGAGCTAAATGACCAAGGTACTCAATATCGTGCTGATAAGGGTAACGTTACACTGACTGCCGGTAGCCATAACAGTGAAGCAGCACAGAATCACCACCAAAGCAGCCACAGTGAAACCCGCGGCAATGCTGACTTACGTGTTTACACCACCACCGGTGAAGATATTTCCGGTAATGGTAAAGGCAAAGGCGGCACACAAAGCAGCCATACTGTGACAACCGAAGCAGTAACCAGCCGGATTACCGCAGCGGATGACATTAATATCCGCGTCGAAAGGGATGCTGAATATCAAGGCACATCTCTGAATGCTGGCGCCGGCAAAGCCAATATCAATGCTAAAGGTGATATCCGTTTTGATAACGCCACCAATAGCATAACGAAAACAGCAACCGGTTATAACGGCGAAGCATCAGCTAAAGGGGGGAACTCGCCAGAGGGCAAGAATGTTCATCTCGGTCTTGGCGGCGGTTACAACACCGATGGCAAGAATAGTACCACAGCTCAGGTCAGTGAGATTGGCGGTAAACAAGGCATCAATCTAAATGCAGGCAATAACCTGACGTTGAAAGGCGCTGAAGTGACCGGTAAACAAATCGACCTGAATGCTAAACAAGGTAATGTTGAACTGGTATCTGCTCAGGATCGCATTAATAACGATGGTTGGGAATTTAACCTGAAAGGCAATGGAGGTAATGCAAGTTCAATCAAGAAAGCGGAAGATGACACTACAACCACGACCACAAAACAGAACTTCGGCGGGGAAGTCAAAGCAGGTATTGATCGTCTGCAAGCAACAACCCAACGCAATAGCCATATCAAAGGTGAAAATGTCGTGATCAATAGCGGCGGTGATACGACAGTTGCCGGAGCACGGATAGAGGCTGATCAGGTAAAAGGCAATATTGGTGGCGATCTACGAGTTGAAAGCCGTAAAGATACTGAACATGGGTTAAATGTCGATGTTGATGCTGGCATTAATTACACCAAAGAATCCAAAGTAAAAAGTGACGATATTCCTAAAGACGAGGCAACTAAGGATGATTCATCTAAAGATGATGTGTCGAAAGATGAGGTATTGAAAGATGATCCAGCTAAAAACCCAGCCGAAGAGCCACAACCAAAAGGATGGCAGGAAAGATTAACCTCTGCGTTTGATAGTCTTAATAATATTAAAGGTATTAATGGGGTTACAGGTAAACTTAAAAGCAATGTCGATATTAAAGATCGAGAAAATGTCGTCGAACAATCGGCTATTTCCGGTAATCAAGGGGTTGATTTAGATGTAACAGGAAATACTCATCTAATTGGCGGACAGATTGGTAGCGAGAAAGGCAATGTCATTCTTAATACCCAAAATGTGGAGCAACAATCTGTTACCGGCTATGACAATAGTAAAGGCGGCAATGTTGCATTACCTGATTCTGTTAGCGGAATTGTTAAGGCAGTTCAGGAAGGTGTATTGTCCGGCAAAATACCTTTGGTGAAAACTTATAGTAATGAAACCGAAAGTAGTACCACTAACGGCGAAATAATTAATCGTAAATCTGATTAATTTGTTCTTTTATAAAAGATCCTTCAAATGAGGGATCTTTTTATTGTTCTCTATTTCAATAGTTCCAATTGACAATATTAATGCTTTTTCATAATATCAAAAAATTAATAAATAAATTGGAAATATAATTATGTTTAGAATTTACAAGCAAAATTTAGAACAGAAGAACTACTATAAGTCACAGATTAGAATAAAGGGAATATTTAGGAAGGAAACTATTTGTTCAAATATATTTACTGCATATGTTATTTCTATGATCGTATTTAAGTTCAATAATCCATTACTTATATATGTGGATTACGCTATGGCAATAATGCTAGTCACTACGTTAATAAGTATGTCTGTTAAGACGAGCAGAGAATTCAATATATTGATAATCGGATATCAACCAGAGGATATTAATTACTCTAACGAAAAGATAAAAACCTCACGTAAAGTATTAATTTCAATTACATTAATTACTTTTTCAATATTAATGTGGATATCAATCTCATATTTATCTAGCATTATTAGATATAATTTTTCATTAAAAGTGTTTTTATTGATGATTATCAGCATATCAATATACCTAATCATGAGAATGTTTAATCAGAGAGTACTCACTATGCATGAATAGGGGATATCAGTTCAATACAAGTACACTTTATACTTTGAATTGTTAGATAATAAGCCGCCACAATGAAAGCGGCTTTTAAATAAAGTTAGCATCAATATTCTTTTATTTCCTTTGAAATTTGATAAATATTTTCTATACCGATAGAACATTCATCATCTGAAGCTAAAGTCGTTGTTATGAAACTGAGTTTATCCCTAGATTTGCTGGTAAATGTTACATGATACATTTGCCTATAAATCGGCTGAGATAAATAAATATCATCAAATTCATGTTTATCATTCAGTACTTTTTCCCTTTCAGCCTTAGCTATTTCACGTTGTAGAATAATAGCTACTTCACTTTTATTTAATTTCTCAGAAAGAATTAATGATGTTCGCGTTTTATCGAAATCGATATTATTTCTATCAATACCAAAGTCATTCAAACTATTCGCAGTAAGCTGAGTTGCCCATCCGTTTATATCTGAACAATCAGGTCCTGCGGCAATAGCAGATATTGAAAATGATAATATAGCTACCGACAGTAATATTATTCGACCATTAAATCGTGATCGCCACTGACCCATATTTGTTTCCTGATGGATAAATTAAGCACAATACAACCGTCAGAACCTGTTCCAGGATGTTTCCTGTTGTCACCATGAATTTTAAAAGCATCCCTGCCACACATACTATTACTGCTATCCAAGTATACGGCCATACCAATTACCTCCTAAGTTATTGTTTCATTGGTTAATATTATATCTACAACATTAATCAATGGAAGATTAAATTTTATCCGTGACTATCGTCTGAAAAATCTCTCCCCGTTAGGCTAGTGGCCTATCACTTTAACAAGTGACCTGGATTTGACAACGGAATCATCTCGTAGAAATATGGCATGATGAGATTACTCATATTCAAGCAAGGTAACTATTTGAGGCTATACATGCCAAAGCGTACAGAAAAACAGGAAACAGCCCAACATCAGCCGAAAAGGTTATCCAGAACACCTTTGGAAAAAGGCATTCATCACGGTAAAAAAGCGATTTCCCTGACGGTCAGAGTAGGAAATTATATCCACAGCATTCCCATTATTGCCCACTTTATCCGGGCAACGCTGCGTTTTAATGATCGGATGGGTAATCAGTTTGGCGCCGCAATAACGTATTTTTCCTTCTTATCACTTATTCCCATTCTGATGCTCTCTTTTGCCATTGCCGGTTTTATTCTGGCATCTAATCCTGATTTATTGGCAAAACTGATTAATGGTATCGCCAACAGTATTAGCGATCCGACTCTTGCCAATACGTTGAAAAATAGTGTCGATACAGCAATTAAACAACGTACTACCGTGGGATTAACCGGTTTGGCAATTGCGCTGTATTCCGGTGTGAATTGGGTCAGTAATTTACGTCAGGCCATTCTTGCCCAGTTCCATCCTGTCTGGGTGAGAAATCAGGAAGATAATGAGAAAATCTATTTTAAATATCTTCGTGATTCTATTTCTCTGATTGGGCTATTATTAGCGCTGGTCATCACGCTATCACTGACCTCTATCGCAGGCTCCGCCCAAGCAACCATTGTCAAGATGTTAGGGTTAGATGGCATTGAATGGCTGCGTCCGTCCTGGTTCTTGATTGGATTAGCTATTTCTATTTCAGCCAATTATTTGCTTTTCCTATGGCTATTCTGGGTGTTGCCTCGCCACCAGCCAGAACGCAAGGCACTATTAAAAGGAACATTGATGGCAGCAATAGGTTTTGAAGTGCTCAAATATATTATGACCATGACGTTACCACGCCTCGCCAATTCCCCTTCTGGGGCCGCATTTGGTTCTGTTATCGGCTTGATGACATTTTTCTATCTTTTTGCCCGCTTAACGTTATTCTGCGCTGCCTGGATAGCTACTGCGGATGATAATTACAAAAATACCGAATAAATGTGCCCTGGCAGAGCGATCTGCCAATAATAACCGATGAAAAGGAGCTGTTTATGCCGTTTGTTAATATCAGAATTACTCGTGAAGGTGCTACAGCAGAACAAAAGAAGCAATTAATTGAAGGGGCCACTCAGTTACTGGTCGATGTATTAGGAAAAAATCCGGCGACAACTTTTGTCATTATTGATGAAGTCGATACGGATAATTGGGGCATCGGCGGTAAGAATGTGACTGAGCTTAGAGCTGAGGCTAAAAAGTAGCCTCCAATGATGAAGGGCGGTATTACCCGCCCTTTTACCGCTTTAAGACGCTTTTGCATCAGGCTTAGGTATCGGTGGTTGTGCCGGAATATCAGCTTTATCCTTATATGGTGTCAGCAACATAATCTGATTAAAGCTGTTTCTTAACTGGTCAACATCCATCTCCACTTCCCCTTTTGGTTGAATCAGAATGAATGCAACCTCTTGTGAAAGGATCTGCTTCAACTCACGATTAAGCATTTCAGGAGTCAAGGAAGCTAAAAATGCTTGCCTCAAACGCTGATACTGCTCAGGAGCGATATCCACCACATTGCTCTGTTGAGACAAAAGGCGCTGATTAATCAGAATATCCGTACTGGTATGACCATACATGGCAAACAACTGGCTGAGTTGTGCTTGTTTTTGCGCATATAGTTCATCAAATTGTCCCTTCGGCAACCCTTTATCCCGTAGTGTGACCAATTCAGCCGCCAGATACTCCATTGCCGGTTTTAGATTACCAGCTGTCGTGTTGAGATTCAGGGCGCAACTCGCACGATGGTACTGGACTTTACAATCCAAACCCAATTTCAACCCCTTATCATTTTTTCTTTCCAGCCCAAGTTGCAGATAGCGATAAAGTGCCTCGCGGGTAACATCACTGATCCAGTAGTTATTAAGCACATGTGAATCATTAATCGGCTGCCAATTGAGATCCCAAATCAAGGATAAAGTATCTTCCTTCTTTTTATCGCTGATAATCCCGATGGTCTCCGGTTTCATTGGTGACAACGCTGCAATGGTGGCCGGAGTATGGCGTTTACCTTTCAATGATGAAAACGCTTGGCTGATATTTTCCGGCAGAGTACGGCTATCCACATGGCCCGCAACGTATAACGTCATCATGTCAGGGGTATACCACTGCCGGTAAAACTGCTTAAGTTTCTCCAAATCAATAGGCTGAGGCGCATTTTGCGCCGGATCGTGCCCTAACAACGTTGAACCTTTCAAACGTCTACGCCACACGGGATCTTGTATATCCGGTGGATAGGTTGCTACGGATGTATCCGCCATTTTCATGGCATGTTGTAGAGTCTCAGGTGTAAATACCGCTTTGCCTGCCGCATCAGCCAACCAGTTCAACGCGTCTTTTAGTAGTTCAGGCTGATTATGTGGCAAGCTCAAGCTATAAAGTGTGAAATCATATGAAACAATAGCTGGAGGCAGTGGGTATTTTGGATCAATAGCACTGTTCCATAACTGGTCTAATTTGGTGGAAGATAAACTTTTGCTACTAAAGAGCACGACTTTCGGAATCAACCAGGTATAACCCGCCTGTTGGGTTTTCTCCGCCAGTGACCCTGTTTTCACAACAAGGCGCAACTGTATTCTGTCGTTAGGACGTTGCGGCGTCTGCAAAATTTGCCAGTTAAAACCGTTTTCCAGTTTACCCTGTTTCCAGGCAGGGTCAGGCTGCAAGGCTTCCGCCTGCGTCTGGCCCGAAACTGCCAGCATTATCCCACCAATAAAATAACGAATTTTCGAACCCTGCATGTGAACCCCTATAGATGTCTATCCTTGGTTTTAGCCTTCGAAGGTTTAACCATTGATGACAGAATATGTTCCCTTCGACCAATAATAACGGAAGAAAAAGCAAAAACCTGAATTTTAACAGGCGAAATCCTGTCAGGATTATAACAGAGGATTAGACCTCAAACCGCCGCGGATGGTTTCATGATGACGGAGGTTTATGCTTATCAAATTGACGATTATATCCCCTGATCAGCAAACCCAATTCATCATCCTGATGGTATTTAGGGCAATCCATTGGCTCTAATGGTTGATCGTTATTAAGATCTCGTGCAATGGCACGTAATGGGTGCACAATAATCCGGTTGATACACCAGCTTATCGACACCGTAAGGATAAGGGCCAGTAATAAATAAGTTGTCAGCATCAGTGCCAACGTATTAATAGCAAAACGATATACTCGATTGGAATCCACTTGCAAAATCAGATGCCCTAACGGCTTAGCATCTGTCGATACTGAACCATAAACATGAAGAGGAATACTCACTTCCACAGGGATACCAAAAACTCGTTTAGCCAGTTCGGGGATTGGGCGATGGGTGGCAAAGCTCAATCGTATCACCCGGATATCTTCCGGCAACACCACATCCGCCCGTCCTAAGATACCTACAGTACGTAGCCCTATCAGCAACTCTTTCGCTTTACTAAGATCAGAATTAAGTAGCGCTTCCGTTAAAGGTGCCTGTACCTGAACTGCCGCATTATTAAGCTGGCTGATATAATCATCTTTACGTTGCTGTATAAAATGACACAATTGAATCGTAATAAAAATAGCAATGGTCACCAGCGTGACGCCGGTCACTGCGGCCATCTGTTTAATAGTTAACGAACGTTTGACGCGCAATTTCATTTTCACTTAAACCAATGCCTATGGGTATCGCAGTTATAACACGTGATCATTGGAATTGAGTATACTTGATTTTATCGCTAACGATCCTGTTTCACTTATCCAAGTCGTTATTTTCCTGAAATAATTGCCTTTGGCGGTTATCTGTAACTATTAGAAAAACATATAAATATTCAATTTTCCTATTTAAAAGCGTCTGATTTAACCACAATGTGTAACATTGATGAAACCAAGCCACCAATCAGAAACTTAAATTAGTCACTCTTTTAGCATTATACGAAGAAAAGTATCAAGCCAAGCTACTTGTTTTTTCCTGGCGATCCACCTTTACTCACTCTGTCCAAGATTCATTCCTAATCGCCAGGTCGTCGTGATTTAACTCACTGTATACACGACATCATTAAGCAAAACGTAATGAAAGTTTAAATTTATACTATATTCTATTATATGCACCTAATTTCGGAGAAGCATATATTAACCACAGTAATTTACTGTATGTTCTGACTCCTCAACGTGACACTATTAACCTTGTGTGAAAGGATGGTGTGTATGAATGATCTTGAAGATTTATACCCCTATCGTTTTTCAGCGCTCTCCTATTCTAAAGCTGAACGGTTTGATGCTTGGCGAGAAGAGCATCAGCATCATAATATTTCGCTAAAAATGCGTGAAATTATTATCTTAGATGCTAATTTCCGCGGGATGCATATAGGAGAGCTGATGCTTGGACGTTGGCGTTTCCTTAGCAAGCGCGAGAATACAATCAATAACTTTGCTCATCGCTCATTAGACAAGATTCGCAAGGATAATCTTGACCATTATTATTTTCGCCTTAGCCTTTCTGATACGTGGATTTATAATGACACTAGCCACCAAACTCAGGTAAGACCTTCGCAATTGGCTGTTATCGATTTGGGTCAACCCTATAATTTGAGTATCGCCGAAGGTGAGGTCATCATGTTGATGGTTCCTCGAGATCTTCTCCCGACAACAACGGCTAATTTCCACGGAGCAGTCTTAAATCACAGCCTGGGGCAGCTTTTTGCTGAACATATTAGAGCACTATTTCTTCATGCTCCCCACTTGCCTAAGAACGATATGCCACAGGTTATGCAAGCTACTTTGGGCTTCCTGAATGCGACGCTTTCTGCGACCCCAGATAATATTATTCAGGCACAAACTGCAATTGACACGACTTTGTTCAACAGGATCAGACACTATATTGATCAAAATCTTAATTCAAATACACTAAACGTTAACCAGATTTGTGAACAAATCGGTATTTCCAGGAGTCATTTATATCGGCTCTTCGAAACGGTAGGCGGTGTAGCAAGTTACATTTGTTCACGACGTTTATCTAAAGTTCATTCAATTCTGAGTTCCCAAATCACCCCACGTCAACGTATTGCTGACTTGGCTTATCAGTATGGGTTCAGTAGCCCGGTTCAATTTGCGCGTGCCTATAAGAGGAAATTTAGCTATTCTCCAAGCGAAACGAAAAGAATCGTTCTCCCTACCGATGAAGATTCATCTGTCTTGCAGTCTAGTAGCGATTTTTGGCTACGGTCTCGTTGATTAATGTTCGTTTGTGCTCTGCCCTACTGTGGGTGAATGAGTGCTTAACATTATGCTACAAAGAGCATCTCCTGCAATCATCCCGCCCGCGAAAGACTCCAGTCCGTGGGAAGGGTGGTTGCGATACTTGCGTTTTACCCATAAACGACAAATCAACCCAAGGAGAACCATCCAGCCAACAGTAGGTTTAGCTATCAATAGTCCTGTTGCAAGCATGATACCTAATTGGCCTCGAGTGCCGCCAATAACTTGTAGTAGCGCACCCAGTATTACCCAGCTGGTGAAATTCATTAAGTTGCTTTGATCTATACTTGTTTTAATAGCCGCGGCATAAGCCAAATTGACTGGGGCAAACAGGTTATGAGCGAACAAATCCCGCCAGGTCAGTAGAACAGCGATAATCGCTACGCCAAAACCTAACATGCCTGCGATCATTTGTTCTCGCCGACCTCTTTGCTCAAATATGGGATCACGATTATCACCTCTCAATATGTATCCTGCTTTAAGGTCGTAGCCCATATCAGCAAATGCAGGCCCAGTTGCCGATGTAAACGCTGTTAATACGACCAAGGCTTTTACTGGAAAACCGATCCAGATACCAATTACCAATGATAGTAGCGCTACACCAAACGCAGGCATCCACCCGGTGTTCATGGCTGCGATTCCCACGATGAGCTCGTGAAGTAGCGCTGAGATCGTGCCAAATACAACAAATCCAATCAACATAGGTAAACTGAGTTGTTCAAACAGACCTGTCCCTAGAGCAAGTATCATCGCCAAAAGCAGATAGCCCAAACTACCGAGACCGAGTAAAGCCCGAAAAGATGAGGCACCAGGTTGATCAATCTGATGTTGATGACAGCCCGCGGGAATAGTGATGTGTGCCTTTTTCCGCTTGTACATGGAAAGACCAATTTGCAAAGCTGCCACCATACCAGCACCAACTAAAATCCCTTCAGGCATTCTCAGGGTACTGATATCCAATGCAAACACAATATAGAGACAGGGAGCCAATAGCAGTCCAGCCGCGAATGACAGCATAGCCGCAAAGCCCCCGATAAAAGCAATACCGGCAGCCGACATTGGCAAACCTAAAAGACTGCCGATAAACCCACTTATCACCCCACAAATTAATGTGATCGTTCGATAACCTCCTCGATCAGTGGTTTTGATCACCTCAGCGGTAGCCATCCCAAGAGGCCAAGCACCTGATGCTGGAAATACCGGGGAGTCAAACATACGATATAGCAGGAAAGCATCCCACAACATAGCCAAACTTACCCCTACCAGTATCGGCATAATGAGTTCAGGCATCTCCATGACGTACGCGATACCAAGCGGGGCGAGAAGGCTGATAGCTGCCCCAAAAGTGGCAGAGGACATACTGGTTTGCACTAAATTTTGTGCATGAACAGAACGGAAAAGCGTGAATTGATAGATTGGGAGCCGTGCTATAGCCATAGCAACCAGAGCACCAATTATAGATGTGCTTGGTGTGACACCCAGAGTGACAAGTGTTTGGATACCAATGATTGATCCGAGAGAACTTACCAGAATCAATACAACTAACATTAATGGAGAAAACGCCCGTGGGTGAGGTGATGAGATATTCGTCATACGCTGGTGGCTTGATTCTTTCCCCACGGTGTTCTCCCCTAATTTTCAAAGTTGGTAATAGTCACTGTCTCTCTGTTGTTTCATCATCTATTTTCAATTTAAACCGATTTTTAAATCTATTGCAGATAGCCGCCGAACAACGTGGCATCTTCCTGTAATGCCTATGGTTTCGACTGTTGTCGTTTCAATGTCATCCAAAGGATACATAAAACTGAAAGAGAGATAGCTAACAACAACCCCATTGCCGCACGGTATCCCTCAATAAAGAACGTATGAAAAACATTCAGCGCATCTGCAAGGTCAAGACCAGCATGTTGATGCAAAGCTGAAAGCGCCCCTTCTGGTTCAGCGATAACTCTCTCCACCCATTGACCAGGCGCCACGCCAAACGCGCCTAATTTGAGTAATAAGCTGCTGGTAGCAACTTGCTGATAAAGTAACAGGCCAAAAGCAAGCCCTACGGCCCCACCAATATTATGCACCGTCCACGATGATCCCATAGCAACCGCCCCCATACGTTCCGGTACAGATGACAGCGCAGCCACTGTGGATGGCCCCAACACACAAGCCCAACCAATACCCATAAGCGTAAACGCAATAGCAATACTGAATAGACTGCTGTATTCGGAAAAGAGTGTTTGAAGGAATGCTGAAATAGCAAAAAATAAGAAGCCGCTGACAAGTATTATTTTGACTCCCATTCGGTCAGTAAGCCGACCAACAATCGGTGAAAGAAGAGCAACCATCGCCGTAGTAGGAAGCAACATCATACCTATCTGATATCCCTCAAGATCTTTTATCGTATGTAGGTACAGAGGCATCAGGAAAAAAGCCAGACAGTAAAAAAAGGCCAGTGCCGCATTGGCTATAGCCGCACCAATGAAAGTCCGGTTTTTAAACAGATGGAGTTGAAGGATCGGCGCAGAGACCCGTTGTTCAATATGATAAAATATGACCAACGCGACGACCGATATAATTAAAAGACCTAGCGTAGAGAATGACAGCCATCCCCACTCACTACCTAAGCTGAGTACAGCAATGCAGGCCGACAGACCGGTGATCAGAAAAATCAATCCCCCCCAGTCTAACGTCGTCCCTTGTTCCTTATTCCTAGATTCTTTGACGCTAACCGTACAGATTAATAGGCTTAAGACAATCAATGGAACGTTTATTAGGAAAATCCAACGCCAACCTAGAGTGCTAACGATGATTCCTCCTATTACCGGGCCAATTGCCAGTCCGAGTCCATTAACCCCAAAGAGCAAACCGATACCTTTTCCACGCTCCTCCTCAGGGAAGGCATTGGAAACTATGGCACCAGAGGCTGTGTATAAGACTGCGCAGGATACTCCCTGAGCAAAGCGAAAAGCGATAAGCCAGTTTATATTTGTAACGAGCCCAGCACCAAGTGATGCCAGTCCGAAGCATATGGCGCCAAGGTAGAGTACGCGTCGACGACCATAGATATCAGCCATACGCCCCATCACAACCATGAAAGCTGATAGTGCCAAGAGAAAAATATTGATAATCCACTGGAGTTCAGCCACTGTAGCATGAAGATCAGCTCTTATTGCGGGCAAAGCCGTGTTGACGATAGTAAAGTCAATACAACCAAGAAAGCTCGCAATACTCACACCAGTCAAAACCCACCACTTTCTGTGATTCTCTGAGAAAAAAATCATCAAATAGCCTCCTCTGTGTTCGGTAGTTCATCTAAAAAATTCCCGGACCCTCACTGAAACAAGCTTGAGTATTGGCTTAGCATGTGCCGGGAATTTCCTGGAAGGACAGACTATAACCTTATCTTCCTTAGTTATTTCATATCTATCAGATTACTGATGTTTCATGTCTTTTTGATTTATTCCACCATATAATGAATCGCATCTTCCTGAAGGAATACATTATTAAGAAAATTTGGTATAGACCGCTTCTTAAAGCGTAGAGATAACCAGCGTTCTTTTCCAGGATATTTTTCAACAACGAAACGCTCGCGTGTAGCATCCATTGCCGCAGTCATTGGTTGTGGATAGATGACGAAATCGTAACCTTTAGCTGCCCAAATCGGCATGATTATGGGACATTCTTCCATAAGATAATTTAAACAACGTATGAACGCCTGAACGGTATCAATACTTGGGTCCCGCTTTACCATTCGATCAATAAATATGCCTATGGTTTCGTTAATTGCCTCTTTATAAGCAGGATCATTGACATATAATCCTTCTATATCTTCTCGAAATGCCAAATATGATATATCGTTTAAGGCTTCATCCCAGCGGAGAATGTTATTGGGAATTGAAAGTGCAGCGAGAACTTCAGAATTTCGAGCGATCCAAGAAGTACCCAATTCATATGTAAAACGATAGGCTGCTTCATAACTCATTCCCAGATAATTATGCCGCTGTAAGGTATCAGCTACCGCGATTGTGCATGAAGAAAATCCACTCTTATTAATCAGATCAATGGTTGCTGCGAGTTTATCGCCTTCATGATATTTTTGGCCGACACTGATAAGTAAGATGACCTTACTACCCGACAAGGCCGTTTTTTCTTTATCAAAATTGAATGCGGCTTTTGAAAAGAATGTGTGACTAGCCATATTCTTGCCCCCAAATTGAAGCTTTATTATCCCCTAAGCACCAATACTGTAATTTGACTTTATTCTCGTCATAAGATGATCTGCATACTCAATACGAGGATATCTTGCCGGATTATCCACATCCTTAAATATATCTAATGGAGCTATTTGAGCATGCATGCTTGGCTCAAAAAAGAAAGGGATAGCGTATCGTTTCTTTCCAGAGCGATTTATTACCCGATGGGGAGTAGAAATAAAGTTATCGTTAGTCATCCATTTGATCATATCTCCGCTATTTAAGATAAAAGAACCCGGTTCAGGTGGAACATCAATCCATTCTCCCTCTTGATTTTTGACTTGCAGTCCCCCAATGGTATCTTGTGCTAATAAGGTCAAAAATCCATAATCCGTATGCGGGGCAATGCCATACTGGTCTTCAGGAATGATGTCTGGCTGTTCCGGGTAATATTGAAGCCTCAAGAAAATAGTCGGCTCCCTGAAATAATTATCTAATGCATCGGGGCTCAGGCCGAACGCCATTGCAAAAACTTGTACCATCCGTTTAGCCAAAGCCTGCATAGATTTATAGTATGTTGTGATCGTCTCCTTGAACTCCGGCATATCTTCCGGCCATTGATTTGGGCCAGCTAAGTTTTGTTCTAGTTTAAAGTCTTCACTTTCCTCCGATACTTCATTAGCAATAATAAAAGCCTCACTTTGATTAGGCTTATTCGCTTTTTCCAAAGTAGATAATTCAAATCGAGATGTGCTCCTCGGCATATAACCCCGAAAGAACTTATTTTGACGAATTTTTAATTTCTTATTCAGTGGTAGATTGTGGAAATCTTTTGCTGCCTGAAAAGTGGCTTGCACTAAATCTTCTGATATGCCGTGATTAATAAGGTAAGCAAACCCCACATTCGTATATATTTGGCGAACTTGATCAGCAACTGACAATAATCCCGTATCTGTATGGGTAAATATTGGCGCAAGGTCAATATGAGGTATTTTCTCAAAACTTTTCATACATGACTCTCCCTGACGACTCAATGTCAAATAATGATGAACTCTCTCCTTTAGAATATAAATCATAAGAATATTTACAGGGTAAGCATTCCGTCCCAGAAAACGGATATTTCATCCCATAAGGGATTTTTATACGTGTAATGAATGAGTTGCTGAATGGCATTTGTAGCAACAAACCCATCATTGTCAAAGAGTCGATTTTTCTAATCTCTTTTAACTAACTCTTTTTAGGTAAATTGCCGTAGCTTATGTTTGAAAGGGGAAATCAGAAAGAAAAATAGCGTTTATACAAACGCTATTATGGGAAATTAAGGATGGTTCAACCTCACCATCCTTAAAATTTATTAACTTAACCAATTATTCCACTGCAACATTTTCATCCTGATCAACCGCAAAACAGGCGATTAATTGATTACCATATTGATTCAGTTTTGGCTGACGCTGAGTACAAATGCTAAGTGCCCGGCGGCAACGCGCTGCAAATGCACAACCGGGTGGTGGATTCATTGGGCTTGGCAATTCGCCTGTCAATTTTATCCGTTCACGGCGTAATTCAGGATTTAGCCTTGGCGTTGCTGATAATAACGCCTGTGTATAGGGGTGACGTGGATGACTGAAAATCATCTCTTTACTGCCTTTTTCCACACAACGACCGAGGTACATCACCATCACTTCATCAGCGATATGTTCAACCACCGATAAATCATGGGAAATAAAGACATAGGAGAGTCCCAGCTCTTGCTGCAAATCCATCATCAGGTTTAACACCTGCGCCCGCACCGAGACATCCAACGCGGAAACCGGTTCATCCGCAATCACCACATCCGGGTCCAACATTAGGCCACGAGCAATCGCAATCCGTTGGCGTTGACCACCAGAGAACATGTGCGGATAACGGCTGTAGTGTTCGGCTTTTAGCCCCACTTTCTCCATCATCTGCAACACTTTCTCTTTACGTTCCTGTGCGCTCAACTTGGTGTTGATCCGCAGAGGCTCCTCCAGGATCTGACCAACTTTCTTACGCGGATTAAGTGAACCATAAGGATTTTGAAACACAATCTGGATTTTCTGACGGCGCAGTTTTTCGGCTGCTTTATTGGGTACCAGCAGATCTTGTCCCTGATAATAGAGCTCTCCGTCAGTCGGCTTTTCAATCATCGTCAGCAATCGCCCCAACGTGGATTTACCACACCCCGATTCACCCACAACTGCCAATGTTTTTCCCTTTGCCAATTCGAAAGAGACGCCATCCAACGCTTTTACCGTTCTAACAGGCGAAAAGAACCCTCCTTTAATCGGATAATATTTTTTCAGTTCTGTTGCTTTTAATAACGGCGCCGTTGATGTCTCCTGCGCCGGATAAATAGGTTCACTCATATTGTCGGTCTCCCTGCATCATCCAACGGCATATGGCATTTCACCTGACGTTCCCCCACCGTTCTTAATTCCGGTTCCACCTGACGACAATGGTCATTTGCATATGGACAACGCGGATTCAATAAGCAACCAACGGGCCGGTCATATTTCCCCGGTACCACGCCCGGTAGAGAAGCAAGACGGGATTTATCCGTAGCAAATTCAGGTAATGCCCGGAGCAATGCCTGAGTATAGGGATGACGTGGCGCCTGGAAGATTTCCGATGCTTTAGCGGATTCCACCACCTGCCCGGCATACATCACGATAATGTGATGAGCGGCTTCCGCCACTAATGCTAAGTCATGAGTGATTAATATCAGCGCCATATTTTCCCGTTGTTGCAACTCCAACAACAGTTCAATCACTTGCGCCTGAATGGTGACATCCAAAGCCGTTGTTGGTTCATCAGCAATCAATAACTTGGGCCGACAGGCAATCGCCATTGCGATCATTACCCGTTGACTCATACCTCCGGATAATTGATGCGGATATACATCCAGACGCGATGCAGGATCAGGGATACCCACCAAGGTCAACAGATCAATCGCTCTTTGACGACGGGTACGACGATTGCCGCCTTGATGCACTTTCAGCGCTTCCATAATCTGGAACCCAACGGTATAACAGGGATTCAAGCTGGTCATCGGATCTTGGAAGATCATTGCCACTTCCGCACCAACCAGTTGGCGACGTTCTTGTTCGGAAATTTTGGTCAAATCACGCTGGTTAAATTCCAGTTTGTCAGCCATTACCTTGCCCGGATAATCAATCAATCCCATCACCGCCAATGAACTGACCGATTTACCAGAACCAGACTCTCCGACAATCCCAACAACCTGCCCTTGCTCAACTCGGTAACTGATGCGGTCAACGGCGCGGAACGGTGCCTCTTCGTCACCGAAGTGAACCGATAATTTTTCTACATTTAACAGTGCCATTTCGCTACCTCACTACTGCTTGAGTTTAGGATCAAGTGCATCACGCAAACCGTCACCCATCAGGTTAAACGCCAACACTGTCAACAAAATTGCTATCCCGGGGAACGTCACTACCCACCAGGCACTTTGTGCAAATTGCAATACATCAGACAGCATTGTTCCCCATTCTGGCGTGGGTGGCTGCGCCCCCATCCCCAGAAAACCCAAAGCAGCCATATCAAGAATGGCATTAGAAAAACCCAGAGAAGCCTGCACAATCAGCGGCGCCAGACAGTTAGGCAGAATATTGATAAACATCTGGCGCATAGAACCCGCCCCTGCCACCTGTGAAGCCGTCACATAGTCACGGTTGACTTCAACTAATACCGCAGCACGAGTTAAGCGGATGTAATGTGGCAGAGAGACAAAGGTCAACGCCAACGAAGCATTGACAATCGATGGCCCAAAGATCGCCACGAGCACCAAAGCCAGCAACAGGCTTGGCAATGCCAGCATAATATCAACGATACGCATGATGATAATATCCACCACACCACCGAAATAACCCGCCAACACACCCAGAACCACCCCCATCAACAGGGATAGCACCACCACCAGACAACCTACCAGCAGTGAAAGCCGAGCGCCGTACATCAAACGCGAAAGTAAATCACGTCCAACATCATCAGTACCCAGAATAAATTGCCAACTTCCTCCGTCCTGCCATACCGGTGGTGTCAGCAAAGCATCGCGGAACTGTTCAGACGCACTGTGTGGGGCAAGCACCCCCGCCAACAGAGCGACTAATAACATCAGCACAATATAAACCAGACCAACAACGGCCCCTTTATTGCGCTTAAAGTAATACCAGAACTCCTGCATCGGCGTCATAATCTTAGGCGCACTGCTTGCAGGCTCAGTTACTTGAGACATAATGTGCTCCCTATTTTTTATGCCGGATACGCGGGTTAACGATGCCGTATAGCAAGTCAACTATCAGGTTAACCAAGATGATCATGATCGCCACCAGTAATACGCCTCCCTGAACCACCGGATAATCTCGGCGTTGAAGGGCATCGATCAGCCATCGGCCAAGCCCCGGCCAAGAGAAGATAGTTTCAGTCAGTATCGCCCCCGCCAGCATAATACCCACCTGCAAGCCGATAACGGTTACAACCGGCAGCAGTGCATTGCGAAGCGCATGGACCACAATCACACGAATACGACTCAAGCCTTTAGCGCGTGCAGTACGGATATAATCTTCACCTAGTACTTCCAACATGGAAGAGCGGGTCATACGCACAATCACCGCCAGTGGAATCGTCCCCAAGACAACGGCAGGCAAAATGATATGCATCACCGCATCTTTAAAATCACCGGCTTCACCCCAGAAAAGGGTGTCGATTAGCATAAAACCCGTCAGCGGATAACTGTCATCAAGGAAAACACCGTCGCTTATTCGCCCGGATACCGGTGTCAGATCCAACTGGACAGAAACCAGCATGATCAACATGATCCCCCACCAGAAGATCGGCATGGAGTATCCAGTTAGAGAAAGTCCTATCGCAGTATGATCAAAAACAGAACCACGCTTTACCGCCGCCAGGACGCCAACGGGAATACCCACAGCAATAGCGAACAACATAGCGCATATCCCCAGTTCAAGCGTTGCCTTGAAACGGGGAACAAACTCCTCCCACACAGAGATACGACTTTTCATGGAGATACCAAGATCGCCATGTAACACATTACTGACATAATGAAAGTATTGCTGCCAAAGTGGTTTATCCAACCCCATTTCGGCCATTAGCTGAGCATAGCGCTCAGCAGATATTCCACGTTCCCCGGCCATAATGGTCACCGGATCGCCGGGGATCATATGGACAAAAGCAAAAGTCAGTAAAGTAATGCCAATAAACGTTGGGATTACCAACCCCAGACGTCGGAGTATGAACTGCAACATATCCCAAACTCTCTTTTTTAAATGCCGGTTACAGCTCTCAGGCCGTTTGGCTTGATAAGGGGGAGGACTTTCCCCCTTTGGCTCACAATCTTTTGGTTCACAACGTAATAAACATCTTGCCTCTACTTTTTTTGTTAGTTTCCCACCAGTTATGACCGCTTGGAAAAAACCGCCATCTTCGGTTAGGAATCAGGAAGATGGCGTATCACAACAAAGTAAGGACAGGATTATTCGAGGGACACAGTATCGAAACGGTGTTTATTACCCAATGGCTCAACAACATAGCCTTTAACTTCTTTACGGATGGGTTCATAAACAACGGAATGAGCGATAATCAGCGCTGGAACCTGTTCGTGCATCACAACCTGTGCCTGTTTATAAAGCTCGACACGTTTGGCGTGATCAGAAGCTACGCGCGCGGGCTGAATGATGTCCTCAAATGGTTTGTAGCACCATTTAGAGTAGTTAGAACCCCGCTCTTTGGCCGCACAGCTAAATAGGGTTGCGAAGAAGTTATCCGGATCACCATTGTCCCCGGTCCACCCCATCATCACAATTTGATGCTCGCCATCTTTAGCTCGTTTCAGATATTCGCCCCATTCATAGCTGACAATTTTGGCTTTCACACCAATTTTCGCCCAGTCAGCCTGGATCATTTCCGCCATACGACGAGCATTTGGGTTATACGGACGCTGTACCGGCATTGCCCACAGATCGATAGTAAAACCATCTCCTAAACCCGCTTCTTTGAGTAACTGTTTCGCTTTTTGCGGATCATATGGATAATCTTTAATGTTATCGTTGTAACCCCATATTGTCGGTGGAATCAGGTTTTTCGCTTTTTGACCTGCTCCTTGATAAACCGCCTCAACGATAGCATCTTTATTGACCGCCATCGTCAACGCCTGACGGACTTTAAGATTATCCAATGGTTTTTTGGTGACATTGAACGAAACATAACCCACGTTCAAGCCCGGTTGTTCTAACAAGACAATATCTTTATCTTTCTTCATACGGGCAATATCCGCTGGATTTGGATATGGCATGATCTGACATTCATTTTTCTGTAGTTTCGCATAACGAACAGATGCATCAGGAGTAATAGAGAAGACCAACCGATCTACTTTCGCTTTATCACCCCAGTAGGATTTGAACGCTTTATATAGGATACGAGAATCTTTCTGATATTGAACCAACTGGAATGGGCCAGTACCGATTGGATTCAGATCGACTTTCTCCGGCGTACCGGCTTTCATCATTTTATCTGCATATTCCGCGGACATAATAGAGGCGAAATCCATCCCTATGTCAGCCAAGAACGGGGCTTCTGGACGGGTCAGTTCAAACCGGACAGTATAATCGTCAACTTTTACAATCTTATCGATCATCTCACTCATGCCCATGCCAATGAAATACTCATAGCTACCACCAGAGACTTTATGGTATGGGTGATTTTCATCTTTTTGACGCATGAAAGAGTAGATCACATCATCAGCATTAAAATCACGAGTGGGTTTGAACTCTTTATTCTCATGCCATTTAACGCCTTTGCGCAGATGGAAAGTATATGTCTTGCCATCATCACTGATATCCCATCTCTCCGCCAGACCAGGTATGATTTCGGTGGTACCGGCTTTGAACTCAACCAAACGGTTATACAGCGGTACAGAGCTGGCGTCATAGCTTGTACCGGCAGTGAATAATTGTGGACTAAAGCCTTCCGGTGAGCCTTCGGAACAGTAAACCAATGTTTTTGCCTGAACGCTGGCGGTTACTGCCAATGCAACTAAGCTGACCCCTAGCTTCAATAACTTCGCCCCTTTAGAGAAAGTTGTCATTTTCTTGCACTCCATTTGTGGTGGTGTTGTGTACAGTCAGAATCTGCACTTTCTGTCAGAAACTGCGCTGTTTAGGTTTTGTTTATTATTTTCAGCTTATCAATTAAACAACTGTTGTCTCTTGCGTCAATAAGATCTCAACAGATGTCATAAACAACAGGAAAACACAAAGGAAACTAATAATTAACATAGTTAGCACAAAAATATGACAAAGCGCACATTTTATAGACAAAAAGACCATAAAAAGCCCATGACAACAGGACTAATCACTATTAACCTGTGCGCAAAAATTGTGGTTGTTTGATTAATTAGTAAACGATTATTTCAGTGGAAAAGACGATAACTGGCATAAAATGCTGTATGCCGAATAAAATCGGCACCTGAAAAGTTAATCCAATAAGTATAACACTAATAATATAAATAAATACAAAAACCTGTTACTAGTTTATCTATTTCTACTTTCCATCACCTTGGGTTTCATTAACGGTTTACCGGTAAATTTAGATAATACCTAAACGGCTAAATCTAGTCTTATCCATTGATAGTTTATAGCCGCCAGAGCCAGAAATTTACTGGAAAATATAACGCCTCTCTGGTTAGCGACCATTATTATTATCTGACCTATAATTCTAAATAGGTTTCAAATACCCACCCAGTTCTTCCATTCTCCTAATTTTTTCGTAATCTTGCTGGATAACATTCTTATCATGATGAACTAAGTAAACTGTTCCAGGTTGGCTAAAAACATCTTTAGTTATTTCGATTTCGTCACCTTCATCAACATAAAAAATAGCTTCACAAAAAGAGGGCAATTTCTTTAATTCTGCCATAAAATTATTAGCCGTAAATATGCCAGGACGATGATTAATCAAACATACATTATAGGAATGATTAATCAGAGTATAAGCTTCTCTTTGTATAGCCTTATGGAAATTTTCTGGTTCAACAACAGACATGGCAGCAGCCCTAATTTGTCCTAAACCTGTTGTTAATTTTGCTATCGTCGGTCGTAATATTCCATCTATTCTCGCGGCAATTTCAACAAGTTTTGGACCATCAGGTGTTAACATCACTTCCGCATGACTGGGGCCATTAAATATACCTAAAGCAATGACAACTTTTCTCGTATATTCTACTAAAACATTATATTCTGGATAAGAGGAATCGATAATGTCATCAATATCATAAATTATACTACCAGTATCAAGTTTGCGTTTCTTATATTTTACTACTTCGGTAATTAATTGGTGACGATTAAGCGATACCATATTAACGACATATTCAGTTCCGTTAAGAAATTCTTGTATTAAAACCTGATGATTACAGAGATTAAGTTTATTAGATTTTCCCAGTATTTTATGAAAAGCTTCCTTAGCTGAATGCACATCTTTACAAATATAAACACCATCAGAGCCCGCACTCTCTAATGGTTTAAGTACCACAGGAAAGTTATTAAAGGCTTTAATCCATTGTTCCGCCGCAGGCCAATCTGAGAATTTACCTTGCTCAGCCGCAGGAATTCCACATTTTTTCAGTGTATCAATCATCTCATATTTATTGCGCCTTGCAGACGTCTTAGCAAAATCATTTCTATAATTCAATTCAAAATGATTATTAAGCTCATCAGCAAGCGAAACACCACTTTCACTCCCGGCAATAATAAATTCAACTTCCTGTTTTTTAAGGAAGTTGACTGTATCTTCTATCGTGTCGTGAACATGGCGCTCTTGGTAGATTGAATAATCAAATCCTTTATAATAATAACTATGTAAATCCGGTTTCGAAGCTATATGCAAGAGATAACACCCTTTCTCATACAGCGATTTAGCCATAAACTTACCGGAAGAAAAACCATCTACAATAGCAACCTTTTTCATTTTATACCTCGTTATACCCTATTTGTCTTTTTTATCTTACTCACACCAAGAATAGTTAATAAAGAAACTATAACCGAAACTGCGATCAGACTTTCAACAGAAAACGCTATACGTGAGTCAAGATATTGAAAAAGAATCGTAAATACAGGTATTAACAAAAATAACAAAGAGACATGAAGAGGACTAATGGCATTAATTGTCTTCTGTACGAGATAGATTGGAAGTAAATGTCCAACGATAACAAGAATCGACACTGGAAGAACCATCTCAATATCCAATCTCAAAGAAACATCGGATATTGAAATATAACAAAATGAAAGTACTACCATTAAAATATTTCTAACAGACAATATCTCATATGTTTGCCATTTTTCCTTGAATAATTTCTTAGAAAAAATAGTGTATAATACTGTTCCTACAGCACTAAGTATCACACTAACAATACCAATAATCCTATCCTGAATTGAAGTTGATGATAATCCACTATTTCCTAAGAATGAATTTACCAGCATCACACCTACTCCAATGAGAACTAACCAGGATATGACAACTTCCAATTTTTCTGTTTTTGCCTCGCTTTTATCGATAAAAGATGAGAGGAGGATAGTTATCGCAGGGCCGCAAGCTACTGAAGCGACACCCACTATTGCAGGCTCAAGAAAGCGTAGCGCAATGATTAATCCTCCCCAATTTAGTAAAATTGAGACATTAACAATTAACACCAATAAGGTGTTATTGCGGATCTTCACGATTAATTGATTAATCCCTTTGCAAATACTTATCATCACAAACAACAAAGTAGATGATACGAAGCAATAAAAGATAACAATAGCTGAATTTATCGATTGCGTTAGATACGCAACAAACACATCAAATGCTGCACTGATGAGGCAAAAAACAACCCCATATACTACGCCATTATACGAATACATATATCACCTATCGTTCTTTTATTCTAAAAAGTAAATTTCCGACATTAGAGCCCTCTTATTATTGCAAATTCATCTTTAATCGTTATTGTCTTCATATTTGTTATTAATCAATAACCTTAACACTTTTATTATCAAGATAAATTTTAATAATCGTTTTCACCTCTATGCCCGTTTTATCTTTCACCTTATTTTTACCATTATTCTGGATTTTCTCTACCGCACAGATAACATCTTTAATCTCACCCCCTCTCTTTTGTACCGCTTCTATAAGGGATATCACCGCCCCTCCGGTACTTAACGTATCATCAATAATAGAGACGCGATCACCTGGCTCTATTCCATTGAGATACATTTTTCCTTCAAAATATTCAGAGCTGATCTGTACAACAGTATTATTCATCTCGTCCAAACAATAGGGATACCACCTAGCCATTGCTAATGGTATTCCTGTAAGGAGGGAGATAGCTGTTGCCAGTGGAGCGCCTTTATCTTCTTCTGTAACAATTTTATCTACTTTAAGATCCATTAATTGGATTATTCTATGAGCAACCTCGATCAAAACCTGGGGCCTCAACGCAGGTAATTGATCTGTAAATTCATTAACTGTTGTAAGTGCTCTCCCCGAATTAACAACCCTTGCGTTTTCATAAACATCTTCTAATAACATTTTCAATCTGCCTTATATTCAGGATAAATACCATCCCAACGACTTTTATATTTCCATGCACTATCAAAGAATAACGTAATGAATACTTTATTATGCACTTTTTGCAGCATCCTCTCACATACTAGTAAATTAGCACCACAGGTAGGACCTATACCAAGATCATCGCTTAATATAAATTCTTTCATTCTTTTCCATGCATCATCCCCCTCTACTGTATATACCTCATCAATTAATTCTTGGACAGTATTGACCGAGAGAACACCCGCGCCAAGCCCCATCAAATTATGATTATGATGTTCAAAATGAAGGCCGTTTCTCAGTGCATATAATGGCGCAGAACTATTTACTTCAATACCAATTGTTTTTATATTGCTATATTCTCTTTTTAATATTTCTGCAATTCCTGAGAAAGTTCCACCCGTACCTATCGAGCAAATAAAATAATCAGGAATAAGATTATTTTCTTTTAATTCTTTAACGATCTCCTCTCCACATATATTCCAAGCTTCCTTATTTAAGGTTGTACCTGATTGGTCAAGAAAAAAGATATCATCTCCGCTTTCAGCGCAATCTTTCGCTGCCGAAACAGCCCCATTCAGAAACAATTCCTTTGGTGTCTCATAAATTTCTGCACCATAAGATCTTATTTGCTCTTTACGCTCATCTGTCATGCCTTCCGGCATAAATATTTTGACCTTATACCCTTTTTCTCTTCCTATCCATGCTAGTGCCGCCCCGCCATTGCCAGTCGAACAGTCAATCAATGTCATGCCTGGCCGTATCTTACCTTCTTTTTCTAACGTATTAACGATATGCAAAAATGTCCTATCTTTATGGCTGCCAGTAGGATTTCGATATTCACACTTCGAAAATACTCGATTACCGTTTATTCTAAACTTATCAAGTTCGAGTAAAATCGTGTTACCTATGTTATTTAATTTCACATTTACATTCCATTTGATGTTCATAGAAGATAATATTCATACACCATTCTTATGTTTTTTCAATCAAGTCATTTAATGAATGAGATATATTTCTCAGATGGATAAATTAAGCCTTATTTATCATGAAATTAATAAAATCGAGGGATAAGAATAAATACATTAAATATCATTAATAGTAATTAATTGTTATTTTTTTACTATGATATTATTAGTATACACGTAATTTACATATGGACTTTCTTGATTAATTGAGTAAGTTTATATAATAAAAACAACATGTTTACTCTAGAAGTAAACATGTCCATATTCCTTTAAATAATTACTTATTTTCATCAGCACAAAAAGCAGCCTCATAGAAAAAGGGGTATCTTTGTAATTACACTATAAAATCATTAACCATAACCTTACCAAAAGAAAAATCATCTACAATAGCAGCCTTTTTCATTCTATACCCTATTTGTCTTTTTTATCTTACTCACCCCAAGAATGATTAATAAAGAAACTATAACCGAAGCTGCAATCAAACTTTCAACAGAAAACGCTATACGTGAATCAAGATATTGAAAAATGATCGTAAATACAGGTATTAGCAGAAATAACAAAGAGACATGAAGAGGGGTAATGGCATTAATTGTCTTTAATACCAGATAGATTGGAAGTAAATGTCCAACGATAACAAGAATCGACATCGGAAGAATCATATCGATATCTAAACTAAGAGAAACACTGGATACTGAAACATAAAAAAATGAAAGTACTACCATTAAAATACTTCTAACAGACAATATCTCATACGTTTGCCATTTCTCCTTGAATAATTTCTTAGAAAAAATAGTGTATAATACTGTTCCTATGGCGCCAAATATCACACTCACAATACCAATAATCCTGTCCTGAATTGAAGTTGATGATAATCCACTATTTCCCAAAAATGAATTTACCAGCATCACACCTACCCCAATGAGAACTAACCAGGATATGACAACTTCCAATTTTTCTGTTTTTGCTTCGTCCTTATCGATAAAAGATGAGAGAAGGATAGTTATCGCAGGACCGCAAGCCACTGAAGCAACACCTACTATTGCAGGCTCAAGAAAGCGTAGCGCAATGATTAATCCACCCCAATTTAATAAAATTGAGACATTAATAATCACCACCAATAAAACATTTTTGCGGATCTTTTCAATTAATTGATCAATCCCTTTGAAAATGCTTATCATCATAAATAATAAAGTAGATGATGTAAAACAATAGAAGATGACAATAGCTGAGTTTATTGATTGAGTTAAATACGCAACAAAAACATCAAATGCTGCACTGATGAGGCAGAAAATAACCCCATATATTACGCCACTATGTGAAGACATATATCACCTATGATTCTCTTATTCCAAAAAGTAAATTTCCGACATTGGATTCCTTTTGTTATTACGGATTCATATTTAATCTCACCTTTCCCACTATTTCCTTTCGAACAGTCAATCAATGTCATATTTGGCCGCATCTTACCTTCTTTTGCTAACATATTATCGATATGCAAAAACATCCTGTCTTTATGTCTACTTATAGAATTTTGATATTCACACTTCGAAAATACTCGATTGCCGTTTATTCTAAACTTATTAATTTCAAGTAAAACTGTGTTACCTATGTCATTTAATCTCACATTTATATTCCATTTGATGTTCATAGAAGATAATATTCATACACCATTCTTATGTTTTTTCAAACAAGTCATTTAATGAATGAGAGATATTTCTCAGATGGATAAATTAAATATCACGGATAGTAATTAAATGTTATTTTTTACTATGATATTATTAGTATATACGTAATTTTTCTACAGGATTACTGACACAAGAGATTAAATAGAACTCAAGTTAAATAGCATAATTTATATATGGATTTTTTAATTTATCAATAAAAGCCGATAAATTTACCAGAGAAAAATAGTTATAATTTCTTACCATTATTCTAGCCATATAAACAGAATATCTGTCAATATACTCAAATAAAGTCGCCACATGACTAATATGGCGAAGCATGTTGACATAAAGTTAAAAATACAGCATTAGGTGTTGTTATCTGAACAACCTCCTTATTAAAGAATGCTATCTTGTCTCCAAGGATGACGATGCATTTTTGTACTCGATTTTCGTCTCACTTTCTCAACAGCAACCTGAATCGGTAAAAACTCATTTAACATCAATTCGTTGATCGATTCGAAATGGGGTTTATCTAACTCTGACTTTCGATAATTTTTGACATTTTTACGAGATTAAGTTAGATCAAATTTCTGTATAAATATCTTAATGGAGATGTAATGAACCTATATAAAAATTAAAAAATTCATACCAGTATTATGCGGGATTACATTAAAAAAATGGAAAGTCAATGGAAATGTTATCTACTGAAAAAAAATTCTTAAAAGAAACGAACAATCAGATATTACCACTCCATTCAACATTGCTGCACGAGAATTCACCATCATTTATTGTCCAAGGTGAAACCCCTCGTTGTGGCCAAATTATTCAAAAAGGCGACCACGCGCTAATAGGGATAAGCCCCTTTAACTCGCGTTTTTCAAAGGACTATGTAGTGGACCTTATTCAGTGGTCAAGTCATTACTTCCAGCAAGTCGACATATTGTTACCTTGTGAACGTGAAGCTTCACGCCTTTTAGTCGCTGGTGGAACTGAGAATGCTAAGGCAATCAAGAAAACACAACGAGAAATTAGACGTCATTTATGTAACCTTGATTATGCGATGTCCATAGCAATGCTAAAAAGTAAGCAAATCAGAGTCATTCAATTTAGTGACTTCGCACTAAACCATGACTATCAATCTCTTAAAACACAAGTTGAAAACGCGTTTAATGAATCAGAATCTTTTAAAAAAATTTGTATTGATATGTCCTTTCAAGCCATAAAAGGGCGACTAAAAGGTACCGGGCAATACTTTGGTCTAATTGACCTACAATTAGTATATAAAGCGTTACCATATATTTTCGCTGAAATTCCCTTCTACCTCGATACCCCTCGATTACTTGGGGTAAAATATTCTACGTTACTTTATCATCGTCCTTGGCCAATCGGAAAAGGGTTGTTTAACGGTAATTATCCTATACAAGTAGGAGATAAACAAAGTTACGGAATCGTTACTCAATTATAAAATCCAAACAGTCTGATGAAATAGTAATTGTATTTAAAGTTAATAAGCTCTTAGTACCAAATATCTTTAGAAAGGAAGCGCAATAATGGCTAAATTAAGTTCTTTTAGTATTCACGAACCAACATTCATAAAAAATCCTTATGATTTTTACGACATCTTGCATAAAGAAGATTTAGTTTATTTTGAACAATCCCAAAACAGCTATTTTATTGGCAAATATGAGGATGTTGACGCTATTTTAAAATCCTCAATTTTCAATACTAAGCCATTAACTGCACTTGCCGAACCGGTTATGGGGGATCGCGTTCTTGCTCAAATGGAAGGTGAAGAGCATGCGTGTAAACGAAAACTCATAATGCAAGGACTTTCAAGAGATTATTTTAATCGCTACTACGAACCCATGATTCGAAAGATTACTGAAGATCTCTTACAACCTTATATGGAAAAAGGAAATATAGATATTGTTAATGACTTTGGCCGCGACTATGCCGTATTAGTAACATTAGGTATTCTCGGACTGCCAAGTGATAACTATCGTGATATAGCTGAATGGCACAAGGGTATCGCCAGTTTTATTACCCAGTTTGACCAAACAGAACCAGAAAAAATGCACAGTCTTGAATGTAGTCAGAAATTAATTCGCTTACTAAACCCTATAATAGATCAGAGACGGCGTAATCCTAGCGGGGACATTATATCTATATTCTGTCAAGATACAGGGATGTCCATGAGCGAAATTACAGCACTGTGTTTAAATATTCTATTAGCGGCTATAGAACCTGCTGACAAGATATTAGCAATGATGCTTAATCACTTAATATCTCATCCGAGTATGCTTGATGCAGTGCTTAAAGATCGCAATCTAGTTCGGGATGCATTTGAAGAAACTTTACGTCTGACATCACCTGTACAACTAATTCCAAGAGAAGCGAGTGAAGATGTCACTATTTCTGGTATCGATATTCCCAAAGGCGCTTTAATATTCTGTATGATTGGCGCAGCTAATCGCGATCCATCGGTTTTTCACAAACCAAATGAATTTGATCTATATCGAAGAAAAAATACAACTTCTCAACAGAAAGCAAATCGAAAAAGACATTTAGCTTTTGGTACTGGTACACATGCTTGTGTTGCGGCTGCATTTTCACTCAATCAGTTGGAAGTTTCATCCAATATTATTTTGGATCGACTGCACAATTTACGCTTTGCTGATAATTATCATTATCAAGAAACAGGAGTGTATACACGAGGACCTTCTAAACTCCTTTTGAGTTTTGATCCAAGAATATCTTCTACTTCAGGAAACGGTAGCCCTGATCTGAAAATCACTATGGAAACGATGGAATAGGAACATAAATTTCACGCTGTGATGTTATAGCGTAATGAGGAACACTGTCACCTATACAGTACAGCAACATAATGGTAAGTATGTGGCAATTCTGGAAAAATATCAGACTTGTGTGAAATAGTTCAGAAGATCCATCTGAAATACTGATCAAAGGGATGCCGGAAGTAGGCATCCCTTGAAACCAGCCAAGAGATACCTACATTTTATTATCGAAAAGAGGTGACTCATGATGATGAATACAGTCAATAATAAAACAAATTAAATAGACTACTTTATACATTGACACCTTGATGTTCAATGTATACGATGCCGTTATGAACAAGTCGAAGAAAACACTTAACACTGTTGGACGAACCACAGTGGACTACACTGATAGAATGTACTGGAATGGCATCATTAAGATGAGCTTATCCAAGTTTTTCATTCTCTGTGTCTTACAACAACGGCCTATGCACGGTTACGAAATTGCCCGTGAGGTTGAACATTCTACCCAAGGGTGTTGTTCACCTACTGAAGGTACGATTTATCCGGTACTGCGTGAGTTTGAGCAGGGTGGATATGTCACGGTACACAACGAAACCGTTGCAGGTCGTGGACGCAAGGTATACACATTAACAGATAAAGGGCGTAAAGCTTTTACTGTCGCGGTAGAAGCTTGGATGGAAGTCGCCGCACATATCAATCGTCAGCAATGACGGTTTTTTTTGACTTTATACATTGATCATCTATGCATTGATCGGGAATATGAGAACCCATTGTAAATCTGGCACCAAATTACCGAAACGTAATATCGGCCTATTAATGATTTAATTTGAAGGAAATAGATATGAACAAACAATCGATTAAACGACGAATAGAAGACATACAACACTATTATGGTAAAACCCTGTCTAATAGAGAGGATCTTGCTATAAATGTATGCACTGTGGACAACACCACTTCAGACAGAATCAGAGAAATTCTTAAACTTATCCATCCTGATGTACAGAGCCGTTTTTATGGTTGTGGTACGCCTTTTCCTCCCTTGTTAGAAGGAACAACAGTATTAGACTTGGGATGTGGGAGTGGGCGTGATTGTTTTATTCTGTCTCACCTCGTAGGTACTGAGGGTAAAGTTATTGGTATTGACGCAACGGCAGAACAAATCGAATTTGCCCAGCGTTTTGTGGATTATCATCGTCAAATCTTTAACTATTCATCCACCAATGTGCATTTTCAGCAAGGCTATATCGAGTCGCTAGAACAACTTAATTTACCGCCTGAAAGTATCGACGTTATCGTCTCAAACTGTGTCATCAATCTATCTGTATCTAAAGCAAGTGTGTTGGCTGGTATGGCCCGTTTACTCAAATCAGGTGGTGAAATCTATTTTTCTGATATTTTTCTGGATAGAAGGCTGGACCAATCACTGAAAAATGACCAACAAATTGTTTGTGAGTGTATTGGTGATGCATTGTACTTTGAAGATTTCATACGGCTGGCAAAAGCAGCCGGTTTTAATGATGTTCGTGTCGTTAATAGCAGTTTGAAATCCATAAATAATAAGGAGATCGAAGCAAAACTGGGCGGTGCAAAACTGTATTCAATGACGCTGAGGCTGTTCAAATTAGATTTGGAAGACCGTTGTGAGGATTACGGTCAAGTTGCCATTTACAAAGGCAATTTATCGGATGCCCCGGATCAGTTTGTGCTTGATCGAGAACATATTTTTGAGACAGGTAGAGCGGTCCCAGTATGCCGGAATACTGCCGATATGATCAGCAAAAGTCGTTACCATACACTTTTTGATTTAATTGGTGATGGGAAAAAACATTATGGCCTTTTCAACGGTGGAAGGCCGAAGCGTTTTGATGCTGATAGCAAAATTGTGCAAGCTTATGCACCAAGTGGCTGTGGTTGTTAGAGTAAACGGCAGATGACAAAAAGCCTTACAGCAATCACTGTAAGGCTTCTCTATTTCTTTAAGTCTGCGGCTTATTTGACAACCCCAAACTCTAAATTGGTCGGCGAGAGAGGATTCGAACCTCCGACCCACTGGTCCCAAACCAGTTGCGCTACCAAGCTGCGCTACTCGCCGAAAACGAGCCGAATCTTACTGCGCTCGCTACAGGCCGTCAATACCTTTTTGATAATCATGGGTTAGTTGCTGATAAAAACAGCGTGAACGTCGCTATGCCGCACTTTCACACAGTTTTTATAAAAAATTTTATCTGTAGAGGAAAAACTACGGTTCCGGCGACTGTTTTCACTACCGCCGAAACCGATTATTCCAGATTACTATTGCAGTAACGAAATATCAGCAACTCTCAGGAACAGGTCCCGCAATTCGCTTAACAAAGTTAAGCGATTTACTCGCACCTGTAAGTCTTCATCCATCACCATCACGTTGTCAAAGAAAGCATCGACAACTTCACGCAAAGATGCCAACTCAACCAGCGCTTCCTGATAGCATCCTTGAGCAAATAAAGGTGCCAACTTATCCTGCAAAGCCACCAAATGTGTTGCCAGTTTCACCTCTTCCGGCGCTTTCAGCGCAGAAACATCTACTTTCTCGTTCAATGTCTCTTCTGACTTCGCCAGAATGTTAGAAACACGCTTATTCGCTGCGGCTAACGCTGCGGCTTCATCCAGTGTACGGAAGTGAGTCACTGCTTTAACACGAGCATCGAAATCAGCAGGTTGTGTTGGACGACGCGCCAGCACTGCTTGAATGGTATCAATGCTGTAGCCCTGCTCCTGATACCAGGCGCGGAAACGGCCAAGCATAAACTCAACCACATCATCCGTAACCTTGGCATTCGTTAGCTTGTCGCCATACAAACGAACCGCTTCTTCCGTCAATGTCTGCAAATCCAGCGGCAGTTTTTTCTCAACGATAATACGCAGAGCGCCCAACGCAGCACGACGCAACGCAAACGGATCTTTATCACCTTTCGGATGCTGACCAATGCCAAAAATACCCGCCAGAGTATCCATTTTGTCAGCGATCGCTAACGCACAAGAAACGCCGGTAGAAGGCAGTTCATCTCCGGCAAAACGCGGTTGATACTGTTCATTCAATGCCAGAGCAACATCCTCTGCTTCACCATCATGACGGGCGTAATGCATCCCCATCACACCTTGTGTATCGGTGAACTCAAATACCATGTTGGTCATCAAGTCACATTTGGACAGCAAACCAGCACGGGTAGCATGATTCACATCAGCGCCGATTTTCTCTGCAATCCAACCGGCCAACGCCTGAATACGAGCGGTTTTATCACGCAAAGTACCAAGCTGTTTCTGGAACAGCACTGTTTCCAGACGAGGTAGATTGTCTTCCAGACGCTGTTTACGATCCGTCTTAAAGAAGAATTCAGCGTCAGCTAAGCGTGGGCGGACTACCTTTTCGTTACCGTCAATGATTTGCTGTGGATCAGAAGAGTCAATGTTGGCAACAAAAATAAAGTTTGCCATCAGCTTGCCGGCATTGTCGTAAACCGGGAAGTATTTTTGGTCACCTTTCATGGTGTAAACCAACGCTTCTGACGGCACGGCAAGGAATTTCTCTTCAAATTTCGCCGTCAGCACAACCGGCCATTCAACTAGTGAAGTGACTTCTTCCAGCAGACTGTCACTGATATCAGCAATACCGCCCAACTTAATCGCAGCCTGTTCTACATCCTGCTTAATGAGTGCCTTGCGGATTGTATAATCTGCCATCACTTTACCGCGTTGCTGCAAAATCGCGGGATACTGTTCTGCATTATCAATCGTAAATTCAGATTCACCCATAAAGCGGTGACCACGAATGACACGCGCAGATTTAATACCCAGAATTTCGCCTTCAATCAGTTCATCACCAAACAACATGGTAATGGTATGAACTGGGCGAACAAACTGAGTCTCTTTATCGCTCCAGCGCATCAGTTTAGGAATTGGCAACTTACTCAGCGCGTGATTGACCATACCCGACAATAGCTCTGTTGCACGGCGGCCTTTTACCAGCGCACGATACAATAACCATTCGCCTTTATCTGTCACTAAACGTTCAGCCTGAGCAACCGTGATACCACAACCGCGAGCCCAACCTTCTGCCGCTTTTGTCGGTTTACCCTCAGCATCAAATGCTTGAGCAATCGCCGGACCGCGTTTTTCTACTTCACGATCAGCTTGCGCCTCATCCAGATTAGCAACTTTCAGCGCCAGACGGCGCGGCGTTGCAAACCAGCTTACTTCACCATACGCCAAATTCGCGTTATCCAACTCTGCCGCAAAATTAGCAGCAAATGATTCAACCAATGAACGAAGAGCCTTCGGCGGCAACTCTTCTGTGCCGATTTCCACCAGGAAAGTCTGTTGAGTCATGACAGCCTCTTAGTTCTGATTCTTGTTACACATAGGGAAGCCTAGCGCCTCGCGGGAGGCATAATAAGCTTCGGCAACAGCTTTGGTCAGGGTGCGGATACGCAGGATATAACGCTGACGTTCAGTCACCGAGATAGCTTTACGAGCATCCAGCAAGTTGAAGGTATGACCTGCTTTGAGAATACGTTCATAAGCTGGCAACGGTAGTGGCGTTTCTAACGCCAGCAGGTCCTGAGCCTCTTTTTCATATTGTTCGAAACAGGTAAACAGGAAATCGATATCAGCATGCTCAAAGTTATAGGTGGATTGTTCTACTTCATTTTGGTGATAAATATCGCCATAAGTAGTTTTACCCAGCGGACCATCACACCAAACCAGATCATAAACGCTGTCTACGCCTTGGATATACATTGCCAGACGCTCAAGACCGTAAGTGATCTCACCGGTGACAGGTTTACACTCAAGGCCGCCTACCTGTTGGAAGTAAGTAAATTGAGTCACTTCCATCCCGTTAAGCCACACTTCCCAACCCAATCCCCAAGCGCCCAATGTTGGGTTTTCCCAGTTATCTTCAACAAAACGGATATCATGAACTGTTGGGTCTAATCCTAACTCCTTCAGAGAACCTAGATATAAATCCTGAATATTGTCTGGGGATGGTTTAATAATAACCTGAAACTGATAGTAATGCTGTAAACGGTTAGGGTTTTCACCATAACGGCCATCTGTCGGACGCCGAGAAGGTTGCACATAAGCCGCGGCAATTGGCTCCGGGCCAAGCGCACGCAAGCAAGTTATTGGATGAGAAGTACCCGCACCGACTTCCATGTCCAGTGGTTGGACAATGGTACAGCCCTGGCGCGCCCAATAATCCTGTAATGTCAGGATCAGCCCCTGAAAGGTCTTAGTATCAAACTTTTGCATGTTAGATCCGCACGCGATACATATGAATTTGAAAGGAAGTTGGTCAGTATACCCTTTGACCTTAAGATATACAGCCCTGAATTCGCTCTTAATTTCACCTTGAAATAAAAAAATCTTAATCGAGTTATTTTACTTGTACATTTATACAGTTAAGGTACTGTCAATTATCAACCACTCATATTGGAAATCTCAACTATGGAATTAACACGCTGCCATTGGGTTACTTCTAACCCGGAATATTTGGCTTACCATGACAATGAATGGGGGAAACCCCAAAAAGATAGCCAAAAGTTATTTGAAATGATCTGCCTGGAAGGGCAGCAATCTGGGCTGTCATGGCTAACTATTCTGAAAAAACGTGAAGGTTACCGTAAATGTTTCCACCAATTTGATCCGGTAAAAATTGCTGTCATGAATGAAAACGATGTAGAACGGCTGATACTTGATCCCTCGATTGTCCGTAACCGCGCCAAAATTAACGCGATTATCAGCAATGCGCGAGCCTATCTTAAGATGCAGCAACAAGGAGAAGAATTCAGCGCTTTTATCTGGCGCTTCGTTGATAACAAACCCATTATTAATCGGTGGGAAACCATTACAGAGGTACCGGTAAAGACCGAGATTTCAGAGGCGTTATCGCAAGCGCTGAAAAAGAGAGGATTCAAATTCATCGGCAGCACCACCTGCTACGCATTTATGCAAGCTACCGGTTTGGTCAATGATCATATAATGAATTGTTTATGTAAAAAATAAATTCAGTGAATTACTATTGTGCTTTAAGATTAATCTGAATAATAACGCTGGATGTTAACCAAACATTTAGTTCTTTATTTTAAATGCTAAATTAAACGCAATATTAAATAACCAATTGTCATAATTTTCCAGATTGCACCCAGATAGTGCGCGGAGTATGGTGTTATGTCTCTTAATCCCAACAATACACCGACAACGAACGCGGCTATGATTTTTTCTCAATTCGGTAACAAATTCACACAAGATGCGGGCATCACCCGCCTGATGAATGACCTTAATCAAGGGTTGAGGACGCCCGGCGCAATTATGCTAGGCGGCGGCAACCCGGCGCACATTCCAGAAATGGATGACTATTTTCAGCAGCTCCTGACAGAGATGGTCGCCAACGGCCAACTCACTGACACGCTATGCAACTATGATGGACCTCAAGGAAAGGATACATTGATTCAAGCATTGGCAGAGATGTTGCGCGAAAAATTGGGTTGGGAGATTGGCACACAAAATATTGCCCTGACCAATGGCAGCCAAAGTGCATTCTTCTATCTATTTAATCTGCTGGCTGGGCGCGGAGAAGATGGCACTGTCCGCAAAGTACTGTTTCCACTAGCGCCGGAATATATTGGTTATTCTGACTCAGGGCTAGACGAAGGCTTATTTGTTGCCAATAAACCCAATATTGAGTTATTGCCAGAAGGCCAATTCAAATATCACGTTGATTTTGACCATCTAAATATTACCGAAGATATTGGCCTGATCTGTGTTTCTCGCCCAACCAACCCAACGGGTAACGTTATCACTGATGAAGAGTTACAACGGCTAGATTGTCTGGCTCAACAACACCAAATTCCATTACTCATTGATAATGCTTATGGCGTGCCATTCCCAGGTATTATTTTTAGCGAAGCTACGCCATTGTGGAACCCCAATATTATTCTGTGCATGAGTTTATCCAAATTAGGGTTGCCGGGTTCACGCTGCGGAATCATTATCGCTAACGAGAAAATCATCAATGCCGTCAGTAATATGAATGGCATCATCAGCCTTGCGCCGGGCGGTGTAGGCCCCGCAATGGCATTGGAAATGATCCGACGCAATGACTTGCTTCGTTTGTCACAGGAAGTTATCCGCCCGTTCTATCAACAACGGGTTCAAGACGTGATCCAAATTATCCGTCGTTATCTGCCGGCAGAACTTTGCCTTATCCATAAACCAGAAGGCGCTATTTTTCTGTGGCTTTGGTTTAAAAATTTGCCGATAACCACAGAAATGCTTTATCACAGATTGAAAAAACGTGGTGTGTTAATGGTTCCAGGTCACTATTTCTTCCCCGGACTGGAACAAGATTGGCCGCATACTCATGAATGCATGCGTATGAATTATGTTCCTGATCCGGAAAGTATTACCAAAGGGATTGCGATTCTGGCGGAAGAAATTAAATTAGCGCATCAGCAAGCCGCCTGAAATCAATATAATCAAATCAATAATGTAATCATCAATCGTAATAAATATAGTAAAAAAGCTCCTGCTCGGAAATGCAGGAGCTAAATGACAACGAGGACTTTACATAATTATTCTCAGAATTTGTAGAATGCTTTGTGCATAAGAAGAGAAAGAAACACTCCTTGCTTGCCTGCTCTCCTTAAGCAACCTCTATTCAATCAGAAATTTCTAAATCCAATGCCCTGAATAGGCGGGTTTTTGTGCGTTTAATGGCAGTCAAAGTAAAAACGTACTTCTATACCCGTTATCTTTCAAGTTGCCTCTTTGTTGGCGATACTCACTCGCCATCGCGATGCATCTTGAAATCCATTGGGCATATACTTAAGAAATATTTAAGCTATAGACTATTCAGATCATTATAATGACTGACATTACTTTTTATTAATTAAATACAGAAAAAAATCCTGTTACATAAAAAATTCACGACTTTTTGATCTCGGTGCTATGGTCAACGTTGCGTGACGTGATTATAGTGATTGATGTCAAAGCCCTTCATTAAGGGATTTGGAGAAATTTGGGGAAATAAAGATCACCCAACAAACTCACGCAAGGGCGAACTATTTCAGCGGATTAGCCATACGAGATCGATAGAACCGATGAAGAGTAATAAACTAATTCTATTTTGCGTCACATTAGGATGGCTGTTAATCAGCGGGTGTACCAGCATCATGACACATTCCGGGCCTAGCCGCGGTTATTATCCCGGCGCTAAAACTGACATTGAAATGTTAAAAGACCAAGATACAGGTTGGGTAATGAAACCACTACTCGCGATTGATCTACCCTTTTCCGCGTTATTAGATACTCTGTTATTACCTTATGACTATATAAAATCTGACGAAGATCAATCAGCCAGTTCACCAAAAGAGCGAATTGAAAAAATAGAAAAAGCACAACACCAAACCAAAAACAATTAATTGATAATCCGTTCCGGTTTATTTATTGCCACCAGCAGCAAGTGAACTGGCGGCAAATATATTTATTTCAGTCCTGTTTCCACCAGGAAAATTTGCATATAGCCATCAACTTCACGCATAAAGGCAACATGATGGTTATCCGGTGAAATCACAACCGCATCCGCGGCAGGGGCTTTTTCTGTACGCTCTGTCAAACGCTGCATTTGACCATTGTTGACATCACACAGCATCACGCTGTTATCACAAATGAAAGCAACATATTGACCGCTTCGATCCCAACTGAAAGCAGATTGAATACCATAATGACTCTGAGTTATCTGACGCGGTTCGCCGCCATTTGGCGATATTGCCCACAGTTGCACAATGCCATTGTCATCTTTCATCAGAAAACCAATCCGCTCACCATCCGGTGAAGCCCGCAACCAGTGGCGTGGATTATTCTCTATCCCCGGCCAACGCCTATGATTGGTCAATGTCAGACGACGCTGCATGATATTAGCAGGCGGTGCAGGTAATGTTGTTTCCGTCCCTTGCAGTGGTTTTTCCCCTGCTACGGCATAATCAGCATCCTGTTCTGGTAAATCAACGATATAAACTTCCGGTACTTTTTCCCCTGTCGCAGAAATAGTATCGCCAATAAATGCCAACGCCCAACGCTGCCAATTTCCATCCGCTTTACGATATCCAGCTTGGCCGACCCAACACTCTTCATAGGCACGGTTAATCTCATCACTACCCGGCTCCGGCTGAAAAGTGGTACGACTGACTACAACGGAGAAATAGCTACCATCATATTCACGGGGATGATGTTTAGGTGGCTCAACTGATTTGAAAGGCACAGCCACGGCGATATTGCGTAAATCCAGCGCTGGATCAAGTTCATGCATAACATGATCGTTATAAGTAAAACTCAGACGGCTACTATCCGGGCTGAATACATGAACGTGGCTGCCTCCGCGCAACGCTCCCGGCGTATAAGGAGCAGTAACATCCATTGCATCCAGAGTGACCGCTTTTCCCGGTAAATCTTCGCTGACAATCACCCCTCGCCGATGATGAAAATCGTAATGCCATTGCTCATCTGGGAATTCAGGCCCATGAATAAACGCATACCGGACAGGTTCCGTTGGGCTGACTGTCACCACGCCAACATGAGCCCCCTCTTTAGCCTGATAGATAATTTCTGTTTTGCCACTGTGTACATGAATTTTTTCTATCGTTAAACCGGTAAAAGAAGCGCCATGAGGACGTACATCATAAGCTAACCACTGGCTGTCTGGCGTCCAGACATTAATATTGGTAAGCTGGTGGCTGCGATTATCAAACGTGATTTGCCGTTCCTGAAAGGCCATTTTATTATCCTTACATCAGGTTTCTTCGGATAAATAATATTAATCCGAAATGGATGGAACTAAAAAATTTCAGTCGAGACTTTACCACTTCGACATTACTCTTACCTTTTTACGTTATGCACATCGAATAACCTATGTTACTAAGTGTTCTTTATATCATTGGTATTACTGCCGAAGCGATGACCGGCGCTTTAGCTGCGGGCCGCCGTAAAATGGACATGTTCGGCGTGATTATTATTGCTTCGGTAACCGCCATTGGCGGCGGCTCCGTTCGGGATATACTTCTGGGGCACTACCCTCTAGGTTGGGTTAAACACCCTGAATATATCGTCACCGTCGCCTGTGCCGCTGTAATAACCACTTGGGTTGCCCCCATGATGAAGCATTTGCGCCGCTTGTTTCTGATCCTTGATGCCATTGGCTTGATTGTTTTTTCCATTCTCGGCGCACAGATTGCACTGGATATGAACTATAGCCCAATCATCGCCTCCATCGCGGCGGTTATCACCGGTGTTTTCGGTGGCGTGTTACGCGATATGCTGTGTAACACCATTCCGTTGGTTTTCCAGAAAGAGATTTATGCCGGTGTCTCTTTTGCCGCCGCTTGGTTATACATCGGGTTACAGCATACGCCATTACCGCAGGATGGCATTGTACTGATTACCTTAATCGCAGGTTTGACAGCAAGATTGGTTGCTATTCGCTATCGCCTTGGATTACCTGTTTTTAATTATGAACATTCTGATCACTGAGCTATAGCTATACCTACGGGGTTAACCACAGCCCCGTTTTCCCGATCAAACCCCTTGATACCAGCCACTGACAGTTTCTCTGCAATTGCTTTAACCTGCGTGTCATTGACAAAATCAGACAACTTTTTCAATTGCCCGCTAGTGAATTGCTGTTTTAACTGTGATCCGGCTAATTTCTGCTCCAGTTGCCGCCAGTGATCAACATCGTCAGACAACTTATCCATATAAGGCACTCCAATCCCTTTCATCCAATAGGAAAAAGGCTGATTTTTTGCCTTGCTGAATTGTGAATAAATAGCCTGTGCTCGTTTATCTCCAATTCCCGGTAAGGCCGCAATTTGTTGAACTGAAAGCGCCAACCAACCGGTTAAATCAGTGACTAATTTCTGTTCGGTCAACATTGCCCAGCTACCGCTACTGACGCCTGTCATTTGCAAACTTTCACCAAGCCATTTCAGTCGCGCATTAAACTGTTGTTCGCAACCCGCCGTTAACGTCAAGCAACTCAGCGCATGATAACGCTGCTTATCTGGCGGCTGAATATTCTGACGCTCTTTAATCCTCCACACCACTTGAGCTAATTTCGGGATACCATGACCGGCCAGCGTGAGAGTCACCTGATCCCCCGGCAACACATCCAATTGTTGCCAACGACGGACTGAGCCAATATTGACTCGGCTGACTTGTCGGTCATCCAATTTCACCTTATCCAGCCCAAGCACAACTGAAATTTTGCCTGTTCTGCCAATAGTAAAACTCACTTCCCTGACTTGTGTTACCTGATGGCGTAAAGGATGTTTCCATGCCACAGCCCAACTGTTAGATCCAGACCGCCATTGATTCCCTTTAGGTTCAATTTCCTGTTTCAGCACGATACCGTCTGTGGCAAAAGGCATGGGTTGTGCAAAATAGTGCATCCGCAGTTTCTGTACCTGTTCTGGCCTCTCTATTTTATGGCTGTGGCGAAGCGCTAATGGAAAACCCATACTTGCCAACTTCTGTAATTTATTTTCCATATCAACAGGACCATCCGGCCAGCTCCAGATAAACACACCGACTTGCTTTAATTCCGGCGAATGCTCCTTACGCATCATTAAACCGGCAACACGATTACGAGCGCCATCACTGCCAGAAGATTGCTGTATATGTCCATCCTTATGCAGAAAAAGCTCCCCTTGTAATACCATATAAGGCGGTACCATATAAGGCGGTACCATATAAGGCGGTGCATTTTCTATCTCTTGGGGAATATCGGGAATCTGTCGGCTTTTTGCTGTCCAGTTTACCCCTTCGGCACCATTGCCCCGGCTGATCAATGAAACCAGTTTCCCGTTCTGATAAACCAGTGTTACCGCCACGCCATCAATCTTTGGCTGTAACCAAACAGGTAATCTGCCGTGCAACCATCGGTTAATTTCCCGTTCGTCTTTCAGTTTACTTAATCCGGTATGAGCAACCGGATGAACCAGCTTATTATCCGCAACAACTTCTACCGGAAAGTTCGAATCAGGTGATTGTTTCAAACAAAGCTGCCAATGAATTAGCTCCGACATTAATTGATCATAAACTTCATCATCAATCTCGCTGATCCCTTTCTGACGATAAAGTTGATCCCATTGAGCCATTTGTTGCATCAGACTTTTTGTTTCACGTTGTAATTTTTCCTGCGACCATGCCGGGCAATCTTTCTCTATATTCAATGTCTCAGCCGCAACTATCGGTGTACTGAAAACAATAAACAGAATCAATATCAATAAATTAAGCATCCATTGCTCCTTGGCTATCCATACATAACGGCAAAATAGAGGATAAAGGGATGCTGTCCAAGGCAAAGATAATAATTTTGCGAAGCGGTTCGAAGGAATAACTGCCTGAAACCCCAAGGTAACGGACTTTTTTATATACTGCACAAAACCGATAATTATGGTGAGAACCTAACTCATTTAACTATTTATTGCATTGCAATTAATAATTAAATTCTAAGTCTTTCAAGAAGCAGGATACTTGATTGTTTTTCCGTTACCCATCATACCTTTGCGCATAGGAGTAAACACCATGAATACCGTTACCTCTCCCCGTAACAGTACCAAAAGAAGCACCAACGTGTACCTGACGGCTTCACTGGTCGATAAAGCCCACAGTATGGACATGAATCTTTCAGCAACACTAGATATCCTTCTGGCGCAGGCTATAAAAGCTAAACAGGATGAGAAAGAGAAAGAAGATATGCAAGCTATGAACATATTCATGGCGAAAGCTGGAATGCTCACAGACGATGAATTTTTCGGGAGCCTGTAATGCCACAGCAATTTGATGTGTATCGTAATCCATCGGCCAAAACAAACAGGCTTTGGCCGTTTTACCTTATTATCCAGAATGATTATTTTGATGATTTAACAACAAGGATTATTGTTCCTCTGGTATCTAAAAATAACATTGCCTCAACCAGAAAAGAATCACCCCTCAGGTGGTCATTAATAATAATAGTTATTATATAGTTACACCGGCAATAACGTTTCTGGATGCAAAAAAAATCAACAAATCAGATTTTATATGCAACGTAGCCTCATCCAGAAATGAAATTATCTCAGCCCTTGATGCCATCATAACGAACACCTGAACCCGCAAAGAGAAGAAAGATAACTAGAACCGTCAGACCCCTTCGTGCGGAGAATGTAAAAAATACCCGCTCAATCCGGGCAATCTTTCTCTGTATTCAATGTCTCAGCCGCAACTATCGGTGTACTGAAAACAATAAACAGAATCAATATCAATAAATTAAGCATCCGCTGCTCCTTGGCTATCCATGCATAACGGCAAAATAGAGGATAAAGAGATGCTGTCCAAGGCAAAGATAATAATTTTGCGAAGCGGTTCGAAGGAATAACTGCCTGAAATCCCAAGGTAACGGACTTTTTTATATACTGCATAGAGCGGATATTATGGTGAAAAGCTGATGCATTTAATATTTAGTTCAGGGTTGCCATAACAACTCCCCCCTGTGGTTTTCATCGAAAACAGAGGTTTGACAACTCACAAACTTATCATATAAGATAAGTCTTAGGACAATATTGAATATGAACTGGAACGTTGAACTCTATGATGGTGTCGAGGATGCGATCCTCAATATGCCACCCAGAATTCAAGCTCGTATGCTGAAACTGCTTGAACTCATTGAAGAATATGGCGCTAATCTTGGAGAGCCACACACTAAGTCAATGGGAAAAGGTCTATTCGAGATTCGAGCCAAAGCGCAAGAAGGTATTGGACGCGGATGGTTTTGCTACCTACAAGGCCCAAATATCATCGTCCTTCATGCGTTTATTAAGAAAAACCAGAAAACACCTAAAAAGGATTTTGATCTCGCTTATAAACGAATGAAAGAGGTTACAAAATGAGTAGTTTAAAATCGCTAAAATCCAAAGCATTAGCTAACCCAAATGTAAAAGCTGAGTATGATGCATTAGAACCAGAATTCGAGCTAATTAATACTCTATTACGCATGCGGCATGCCGCTGGCCTAACGCAAAACCAAGTTGCACAACGTATAGGAACAAAAGAAGCGAATATTTCCAGGCTTGAAAAAGGAAATGGAAACCCAACATTTAAGACATTATTGAACTACACCAAAGCTTGCAATTGAGAACTACATTTTGGCTTCAAAACAATTTAATCCAAACGATAAAAAAAGCATCTTCGGGTATTTTTCATATTTATTTTCTCTTATAACAGCCAACTATATCCGCATTTTTCAGTAATGGATTATGCGGACTGAGTTCTCGTGCTATATCATCGGGATTTACTACAGGAACCTTGCCAGTTAGATGACGTCGAACCAGTGTCGATTTGCCAGCTCCATTAGGTCCTGCAATAACCCATAGCTGAGGCCGATGCGTCACTCTTCCAAAACCTCAACTATCTCCTCGGTACCACTCATAAAACTAGCCAGTTCCCTACGGCCGCCTGGATATTCTTTAATAACCATCCCTGCTGGAGTGTCAAACTCCGCATAATAAATTGGTTCACCTGCATTGAGGTGAGCACGTGCCTCTGAACCATCGTCATTTGCCAGTTGAGCATCAAAGATAGCTATAAAAGCGCACTCTTGCGCCGGTGACATCTCATCTAAATTTTGCAGTTCAAGCCTCATCGCTGTAGCCCCTGTAATTTGCGCCACAAACGTATGGCAGAATAAAATTAACTTAATGATATTAAGGCAATAATTGTTGATAAATTATACACCATAGAATGCAGTGTAAATTCCATTCTTACCCAAGACAACTCTTTTCTGATACATCCATGTGACTACATCAATAAATTAAGCATCCGTCGCTCCCAAGCTATCCATGTAATAACGGCAACATAGAGGATAAAGAAAGACTGTCCAAGGCAAAGATAATAACTTTGCGAAGCGGTTCGAAGAATAACTTCCTGAAACCCCAAGGCAACGGAATTTTTTATATACTACACAAAACAGATAATTATGGTGAGAACTTGGCTCATTTAACTATTTATTGCATTGCAATTAATAATTAATTGCATATGCTACTCTAAGTACTTGCATATACATAACTCAGGAGAACATTTATGGTCACAGAAACAATCGATCATCCCACACTAAATCGCCTGGTTGAAGCTGGCGCTGTTAACTCGGTACATGTGGTAGGTCATAACGACGGATGGGCTCTGATGGTGAAATATGGCACGGTGGAGCGTCCTTTGGTTGCCCAGCGCAGCCGTCAAGTACGCCTGTTCAAACGGCTGGAAACCCTTGTCACCTATCTTAAAGACGTCGGCATCGCACAGTTCAATGTAGATGCAGCCAATTATAATCTGGATACACCAACGAAAATTGCCCGCCCAGACCGTGCAGAAGCTCTGAAACGGACACATAAGGCAGCTGCTTATGACGCATGGTTCCGTAAGCAAGTTCAGGCAGCTATCGATGATCCCCACCCCAGCATTCCCCATGAGGAAGTTAAAGCGCGGTTTGCAGCCAAAAAAGCGGCCCTACGTAAGGAGATATAATGGAGTTGGAATGGAAGCCAATGGCTCTGGCTGATCGTGAGGCTATTATGGAGTATATCGCGCTGGATAATCCGCTAGCTGCAATTGAACTAGATAATGGATTTGAATTGACGGCAGAAACTGCCTGCCAACACCCCAATATGTATAAACCCGGTAGGGTAAAAGGGACACGAGAGGCTGTCGTTCATCCCCATTACGTTATTATCTACCAAGTTCAGGGAAACCTTTTACAGATACTCAGAGTGTTACATACTGCCCAGCAATGGCCTTAGTTATTTACGACGATAGAATTTTTCTTGCGTTATTTCTAATACATTAATCTAGCTACGAGTAGGTGATTGAATGATCATAGCGCCTGAATATATCACCATGTAAAAAATACCGGCTCAATCAGGACAATTATTCTCTGTATCTGATATCTCAGCCGCAACTATCGGTGTACTGAAAACAATAAACAGAATCAATATCAATAAATTAAGCATCCGCTGCTCCTTGGCTATCCATGCATAACGGCACAATAGAGGATAAAGAGATACTGTCCAAGGCAGAAATAATAACTTTGCGAAGCGGTTCGAAGGAATAACTGCCTGAAATCCCAAGGTAACGGACTTTTTTATATACTGCATAGAGCGGATATTATGGTGAAAAGCTGATGCATTTAATATTTAGTTCAGGGTTGCCATAACAACTCCCACCCCTGTGGTTTTCATCGAAAACAGAGGTTTGACAACTCACAAGCTTATCATATAAGATAAGCTTTAGGGCAATATTGAATATGAACTGGAACGTTGAACTCTATGATGGTCTCGAGGATGCGATCCTCAATATGCCACCCAGAATTCAAGCTCGTATGCTGAAACTACTTGAACTCATTGAAGAATATGGCGCTAATCTTGGAGAGCCACACACTAAGTCAATGGGAAAAGGTCTATTCGAGATTCGAGCCAAAGCGCAAGAAGGTATTGGACGCAGATTGTTTTGTTACCTACAAGGCCCAAATATCATCGTCCTTCATGCGTTTATTAAGAAAAACCAGAAGATATCTAAAAAGGATCTTGATCTCGCTTATAAACGAATGAAAGAGGTTACAAAATGAGTAGTTTAAAGTCGCTAAAATCCAAAGCATTATCTAACCCAGATGTAAAAGCTGAGTATGATGCGCTAAAACCAGAATTCGAGCTAATTAATACTCTATTACGCATGCGGCATGCTGCTGGTTTAACTCAAAACCAAGTTGCCCAGCGTATGGGAACAAAAGAAGCGAATATTTCCAGGCTTGAAAAAGGAAATGGAAACCCAACACTTAAGACATTATTGAACTACGCCAAAGCTTGCAATTGTGAACTACATTTTGGCTTCAAAACAACTTAATCCAAACGACATAGAAAAGCATCTTCGGGTGTTTTTCATATTTGTTTTCTCTTGTAACAGTCAGCTACATCCGCATTTTTCAACGATAGATAATGATCAGGACTACATCTCGTTGACCGATATGGTCAAGAACTTTGGGGACGAGAGTATCCTCTATAATTGGCTGCGTAACCGAAATACTATTGAGTTTCTGGGAATATGGGAGCAGCTCTACAATTCAGCCAATTTTAAACCTGTCGAATTCGAGAGGTTTAAAAGCCAGGCAGGTTTGAACAGTTTTCACTACTCAGATGCGTTCCCTGATTGGTCAGCCAGGTGTCAAACAGTTGGCAGGGAGATCACAACAATTACCTGATCCCTCATCAACACAGTAACGGATCTTTAAAGCCCTGCGGGCTTTTCGCCTTATATCACCGCCCGCATTGGGCGAGGGTTTACGGCGGATTTCGCTAAGGCTCACGGCGAATATAATTAGTTAATCCATTAAGTGAACCATTAACCAATGGCTGAGACAGATATAATAACTCAGCCTATCAAGCATTCATTTTAAATCTTAGTTCTCCCTCCCTCTTTTATCACCAATATCAATTTTCAAATAAAGATCAAAAACCAAAAAATAACTGACACTTTTATAAACAGGAAAAATAGAATATTAAGGTAACCACCCGGGTGTTTTTATTCTTTATTTTACAATTAATACTTAGCATATTAAGTTACATATTTACGCATTAATAAAAGTAGCCATAAAGATGTACATTTCCTCTAAATTCTGTCGTTCAAGCCTCATAATTTTAACCTTCATCACTTATCGATAAAAAATAATCCAAAACCAACTACCAAAAAATCAATTTAGTATTAACCTATAGTTATTAGCCGATAACCTCTCTCTATTATCTTACTCATCAAAGAATGGCTAGTATTAAATCAGCTTAACCCGCAAAGGATAGGTTTTATGGCATAGATTCCCCTGTGGGTAATGTAGGTAAAAAGGTCAATCCGATATCACCATCATTAGGAGAATAATATGAATCAAAATAACGATCCCTCACCCAACATGGATACCGGCGGTAATCCTATAAAACAATATTGGCAACCAAGCAGGAGTAGTCACGCTGATAATAATATGCCTATCGCTTCTACCAGAGGGGCAACCGCCATGTTATTGCCAAATGGCAGGGTAATCGCTTGGGGAAATGACCCCAGTAGTCAAATCCCACCCGACATTGCCCAATTACGGGATATCGTTAGCCTAAGTGCGACAGATGATGCTTTCGCGGCTCTGCGGAAAAACCGGAGCGTCGTCGCTTGGGGAAACGAAGGTAACGGTGGTCAACTCCCGCCAGAAATTGCTCAATTACAAGATATCGTCAGTCTGTACACAACATCGAAGGCTTTCGCGGCCCTACGGGCAGATCGCAGTGTCGTCGTCTGGGGAGGTAATGATATCAAAACCCCACCCGACATTGCCGCATTGCAAGATATTGTCAGTATCAGCGCAACAGAAACCGCATTTGCCGCCCTACGGATCAACGGTAGCGTCGTTGCCTGGGGATACGGCAATTATCAAGGCGATCAAGTCCCACTCGGAATAGCTCGGTTACAAGATATCGTTAGCCTAAATGCATCAAGAAACTCATTTACCGTACTGCGGGCCGATGGTCAGAGAGTTGGCTGGGGTTCGGCTAATGATAATAAATTACATTATGAATACGACTATTAATTAATCCATTAAGCAGAGGTTTTACGGTACAGACTCCCTGTGAGTAAGGTCAATCCGATATAACCTTATTAGGAGAATAATATGAACCCAAATAACGCATTCTCACCAAACAAACTATACCAGCAATCTGGAGGTGGGATATGTAGTCACTTTGACAACAAATCCTCCATCGCCTCAACTTACACCGCGAGCGCCATGCTATTAACAAACGGCAGAATAGTCGCTTGGGGAGAGGAGAGCTGTGGAGGCGTTATACCGCCAGAAATTGCCAAATTACAGGATATTGTCAGCCTAAGTTCAACAGGTCACGCATTCGCGGCCCTGCGGGCAGACCGTAGCGTGGTTGCTTGGGGAGATGAGGGGTTTGGCGGCAATCTCCCAGAAGAAATTGCTAAATTACAGGATATTGTCAGCCTGAGTTCAACAAATTGCGCATTCGCGGCCTTACGGGCAAACGGTAGTGTAGTCGCTTGGGGAGGTCAGACAGGTCAAGCATATGGCGGCAAATTACCAGCAGAAATTGCTGAATTAAAGGACATTATAAGCATAAGTTCAATACATAGCATTTCGGATAATGTTTGTGCAGCCTGGTGGCCAGACCGTAATCAATTCAATTGCGGAGATTACGACAGCCATGGCAACCGTGGCGGGCCCAAGATCATTTCAACATATAACTTCACAAATGATACCTTTACCGCCCTTAGGGCAAACGGCAAGGTGGTCGCTTGGGGAAAAGTCCCTGTTCCGTCAGATATTAGCAAGCTAGAGGATATTATCAGTCTCAGTTCAATAAATAATATTTTCATCGCCAGGCGAGCAGACCTCAGCGTAGTCACCTGGCCCGGGTATCCCATACCTCCTGAAATTGCAAAATGGCAGGATATTATCCACCTAGATGTAACAACCTATGCTGTAGCCGCCCTGCGGGCAAACCGTAGCGTGGTCGCTTGGGGGCATCAAAACTATGGCGGCCAAGTCCCACCAGAAATTGCCGCATTACGGGATATTGTCAGCTTAAGTGCAACAAATGGCGCTTGCGCCGCTTTGCGTACCGATCGCAGTGTAGTCGCCTGGGGGGACCCGGACTCTGGTGGTCAGGTTCCACCCGAAATTGCCGTATTAAAGGATATCGTCAGCCTATACTCATCAAGGAACACATTTATAGCTCTACGGGCAGACCGCAGTGTGGTCTCCTGGGGTACTATCAGTGTCCCACCCGAGATTGCTAAATTAAAGGATATCGTCAGCTTGAGTACAACCGATCTTGACGATTTTGCGAGTCGTGGTAATTATGCTTTCGCGGCTCTACGGGCAAACGGTAGTGTGGTCGCTTGGGGGTCCAAAGAACTTAATATCCAAATACCACCTGGAATAGCCCAACTACAAGATATAATCAGCCTTAGTAAATCAAGCAGCGCATTCGCCGTCTTACGGGCGAATGGCCAAAGATTAGCCTGGGATCTTTTGGATCTGGGTGACAATATAGTGCATAGCGAATATGATGATTAACCGATTAGTATTATGAATAACTAAAAACAGTAAAACCAAGGCTGAGCCATAATACCTCGGTTCAGCCTATTGCTTATTCCATTTTAAATATCATTTCACCCACCTACTGTTATTAGCAAAATCAGCTTACAAATAAAGATTAAAAAACAATAACTTTACGAAACAGTTCTGAAAACAAATATCAAATACCCCAAAATAACTGATTTTTCATGAACCACATAGAACGATAATTACGACAACAACTTAACAATGACTTATTCCCCGCCTTGCAATAAGTTATTAGTGAATTAAGTTACTCGTACGCGTAATAAATAATAGCCATAAAGATGTACATCCCCGACAAACTATTCTGCCTAAATCTCATTATTGTCATTTACCTGTGAAAAACAATCTTGAAAACCACTACCAACAATCAACTTTAGCGTTAATCTATAGTTATTGGCTGATAATTTTTCGTTATCACATTTTTTAATCTTTTGCTTTTTCTATTATCTTTTTTTTAAAGAGTTGCTAAACTTATTTATGTCTTATTAGTCGCAATAGAAAATCAGCTTAACCCACAAAGGATCTAGGTTCTATTAACAAACTCCGCCTGTGGGTAAAAAAGATCAATCCAATACAATCTTAAATTTAGGAGGGTAATATGCATCAAGACGATTTCTCCTCAAACATGAGTTCCAGCAATACTCTTATATAAATGCAACCTGTAATGAGGGACTGCACGGGTAACCCGATGCAGAAAATAATCATTTAAAGAAGGAGGACCCTTAAAAGGCCAATACAATCTGGCCGGGACAGGGTTATCACAGAGAATGAAAATTTTTAATATACCAACCGGGGAACAATCCCCGCCAGAGTCTCCGATGAATACTGAAAAAACGTTCATCAATAGAGTGAAGCAGAATGTTGGCCGAAATCGCCGGTGGTCGGCATGGGTAATGTGCGTATCTATAGGGGCGCTTTTTTTCACCTCGGTATTGGCTGCTACTGAATACCCCAGTAAACCAACACCAGACCTAGGGGACGCAGAATACATATTCAAATCTCTCGGGCAGCCAATAATCAATGGGAAAGACAACAAGGTCTCCATCACCTCCACTTACACCGCGAGCGCCATGTTATTAACCAATGGCAGAATAGTCGCTTGGGGAGATGAGAGCGGTGGCGGCTCTATACCGTCAGAAATTGCCAAATTACAAGATATCGTCAGCCTGAGTTCAACAGGCTATGCATTCGCGGCCCTGCGGGCAGACCGTAGCGTGGTCGCTTGGGGAGATGAGAAGTATGGCGGCTCTATACCGCCAGAAATTGCCAAATTACAGGATATTGTCAGCCTGAGTTCAACAAATTATGCTTTCGCAGCCTTGCGGGCAGACGGTAGTGTAGTCGCTTGGGGAGATCAGGAATATGGCGGCAAATTACCAGCAGAAATTGCTGAATTAAAGGACATTATAAGCATAAGTTCAATACATAACATTTCGGATAGTGTCTGTGCAGCCTGGTGGCCAGGCCGTAATCGAGCCCATTGCGAAAATAAGAGCATTGGCAAGTACAAATTCATTGTACAATATAGCTTTACAAATGATACCTTTACCGCCCTTAGAGCAAACGGTAGCGTGGTCGCTTGGGGAAAAGTCCGAGTTCCGCCCGATATTGCCAAATTACAGGATATTATCAGTCTCAGTTCAATAAATAACATTTTCATCGCCCGGCGAGCAGACCTCAGCGTGGTCACCTGGCCCGGATATCCCATACCTCCTGAAATTGTAAAATGGCAAGATATTGTCAACCTAAGTATAACAACTTATGCTTTAGCCGCCCTGCGGGCAAACCGCAGCGTAGTCGCTTGGGGGCATCAAGACTATGGCGGCCAAGTCCCACCAGAAATCGCCTCATTACGGGATATTATCAGTCTAAGTGCAACAAATGGTGCTTTCGCCGCTTTGCGTACAGATCGCAGTGTCGTCGCCTGGGGGGATCCGGACTCTGGTGGTCAGGTTCCACCCGCAATTGCCGCATTAAAGGATATCGTCAGCCTATACTCATCAAGGAACACATTTGTAGCCCTACGGGCAGACCGCAGTGTGGTCTCCTGGGGTCTTATTAGTGTTCCACCCGAGATTGCCAAATTAAAGGATATCGTCAGCCTGAGTACAACCGATCTTGATGATTCCTCGCGAGGTCATTATGCTTTCGCAGCTCTACGGGCAAACCGTAGCGTGGTCGCTTGGGGGTCCAAAGAACTTAATATCCAGATACCACCTGGAATAGCCCAACTACAAGATATCATCAGCCTAAGTGCATCCAGCAGCGCATTCACCATTTTACGGGCGAATGGCCAAAGATTAGCCTGGGACCTTTTGGATCTGGGTGACAATATAGTACATAGCGAATATGATGATTAGCCGATTGGTATTATGAATGACTAAAAAACAGTAAAACCAAGGCTGAACCACAATACCTCGGTTCAGCCTATCGCTTATTCTACTTTAAATATCATCTCACCCACCCACTGTTATTACCAAAATTAGCTTACAAATAAAGATTGAAAAAACAATAATTTTACGAAACAGTTCTCAAAACAAATATCAAAAATCCCAAAATAACTAATTTTTCATAAACCACACAGAACGAGAGTTACGGCAACAACTTAACAACGACTTATTTTCCGTCTTGCGATCAGTTGTTAGTAAATTAAGTTACTCACACACGTAATAAATAATATCCATAAAGATGTACATCCCCGATAAATTATTCCGCCCAAATCTCATTATTGTCATTTACCTGTGAAAAACAATCTTGAAAACCACCACCAACAATCAACTTTAGCGTTAATCTATAGTTATTGGCTGATAATTTTTCGTTATCACATTCTTTTCGTTTTTTGCCTTTTCTATTATCTTTTTTTTAAAGAGTTGCTAAACTTATTTATGTCTTATTAGTCGCGATAGAAAATCAGCTTAACCCAAAAAGGATTAAGTTTTTGTTAACGGACTCCCCTGTAGGTAAAAAAGTCAATTCAATACAAGCTTAAATTTCGGAGGGTAATATGCATCAAGACGATTTCTCCTCAAACATAAGTGCCAGCAATACCCTTATATAAATGCAACCTGTAACGTTGGCGCTGGCCTGCACGGATAACCCGATGCAGAAAATAATCATTTAAAGAAGGAGTACCCTTAAAAGGCCAATGCAATCTGGCCGGGACAGGGTTATCACAAAAAATGAAAATTTTTAATATACCAACCGGGGAACAATCCCCGTCAGAATATCCGATTAATACTGAAAAAAAACTCATCAACAGAGTCAAGCCGGATGTTGGCCGAATACGCCGGTGGCCGACATGGGTGATGGGTGTGTCTATAGGAGTGCTTTTTTCCACCTCGGTATTGGCCGCTGCAAAATGCCCCAGTGCACCAACACCAGACCCAATATACCCTGCTAGCCCGCCCTGGGACGCAGAATCCATATTCAGAGCTCTCGGGCAGCCAATCATCAATGGGAAAGACAACAAAGGTAAGCCGGTTCATTACCCAGCAAGGAGGTACACTAACTTAGTAGGTATCTTTCCGCCAGTAGTCGATCATGAGTTTCCAACACCGACCGGAGATTTAAAGTTAAAAGAGGGCCTGTTTTGGATTAGAGCGCCAAACGGAATCTTCAAGGTGCCACATGTGGTAACAGGTAAATATACCTGTAAGATGGTTGCCAAACGTAAAGATTGGGCGCCTGGCGAAGCCACAGCAACCCTTGAGACGGATGCTGTCGTTGCAAATCAGATCATCCACAGATTCCAGGGAGACAAAAACGTTCTGGAATCTAATGTGACAGACCTGGTTTACACAGCAAGCTGCAAAGGGACCGGATTTTCATGGGAGCGTAAACCCGAAGAGAAATTTGAATGGGAAAGTGATTGGGACAACCCAGCACTGTTAATTAGAATGCAAGACCTGTGCAATTGGGCTCATGATGTTGCTTTCTGGACGCCACCAGAAGACAACCCGAATGATCGGTTTAAAGATCCGGCCGTTATGAGACCGACTAGTACGGATAGCGGCAATAAATAAAAATCGTTAACAAAACAGCCGGTGATCAATCCCCGGTTAGGCACTCAATAATTGTTACTAAAACCAAGGCTGAGCCACAACACTCGGTTCAGCCTATCGTTTATTCCATTTAAAATATCAACTCCCCGCTCGCTGTTATTAGCAAAATCCACTGGAAAATAAAAATTAAAAGACAATAACTTAACGAAACAATTTTAAGAATAAATATTAAAAACCACAAAATAACTACCATTCCCCAAACCATATAGAGCGTAAATTACGAAAACAACTTAACAACGCCTTATTTCTCACCTCCCCATCAGTTGTTAGTAAATTAAGTTACTCGAACACGCAATAATAGCCATAAAAATGTATATCCTTACTAAATTCTTTTATCTCAATCTCATTACTGTCACCCTTTTCATTTATCTGTGAAAAATAATCTTGGCAACCCTCACCAACAATCCACTTTAGCGATAACCTATAGTTATCGGTTGATAACTTTTCGTTATCACATTTTTCTAATCTTTTGCTTTTTCTATTATCTTTTTCTTAAAGAGTTGCTAAACTTATTTATGTCTTATGAGTCGCAATAGAAAATCAGCGTAATCCGCAAGGGGTTTAGTTTTACGGTACAGGCTCCCCTGTGGGTAAAAAGGTTAATCCAATACAACCTTAAATTTAGGAGGGTAATATGAATCCAGACGGTTTCTCCTCAAACATAAGTTCCTGCAATACCCTTATATGAATGCAATCTGTAATGTTGGCCTGCACGGATAACCCGATGCAGAAAATAATCATTTAAAGAAGGAGTGCCCTTAAAAGGCCAATACAATCTGGCCGGGACAGGGTTATCACAGAGAATGAAAATTTTTAATATACCAACCGGGGAACAATCCCCGTCAGAATATCCGATGAATACTGAAAAAACGTTCATCAACAGCGTCAAGCAGAATGTTGGCCGAAATAAACGATGGCCGGTATGGGTAATGTGCGTGTCTATCGGGGCGCTTTTTTCTACCTCAGTATTAGCCGCTCCTAAATGCCCCAGTAAACAACCAACACCAGACCCAATATACCCTGCCACTCCTGCCTGGAGAGCAGAATACATATTCAAAGCTCTCGGGCAACCAGTCATCAATGGGAAAGACAACAAAGGTAAGCCGGTTCATTACCCAGCAAGGGGGTCCACTAACTTAACGCTTGCCTTTCCAACAGTAGTCGATCATGAGTTTCCAACGCCGACCGGAGATTTGATGTTAAAAGACGGCATGTTTTGGGTTAGAGCGCAAAACAGAATCTTCAAGGTTCCACATGTGATCACAGGTAAGTATTACTGCAAGATGGTTGCCAAACGTAAAGATGGAGCGCCTGGCGAAGCCACAGTAGACCTTTATACGGATGCTGCCGTTGTAAATCATAAGATCCACCGGTTTCAGGGAGACCAAAACGTTATGGAATCCAGCATAACAGACCTGGTTTACACAGCAACCTGCAAAGGGGCTGGATTTTCATGGGAACGTAAACCCGAAGAAAAATTTGAATGGGAAAGTGAGTGGGAAAACGGAGTGCCGTCAATTGAGATGCAAGACAACTGCCATTGGATTCATAATGTCGCTTTCTGGACGCCACCAGACGATAATCCAAATGATAAGTTTAAAGACCCGGCTGTCATGAGGCCGACTAGTGCGGAAAGTGCTAACCAGAAGCAGTCAGCCCCCCATGATAACCCAGATAATCTCCCCTGGAAGAGAAAAGCGGATAGCAATAATCAATAAAGATCATTAATAAAACAGCCGGGGAGCAATCCCCGGTTGAATATCCAAGTAATACAGATAATAGACCGAGTTATAATTCATCTTATTTGCTATTAATCTGAAATATCAGAATATTTAATTCCAGTTATTATACTGATTTTCTAATTCATTCACACTTAATCATATTATCCGCTTACTTGTTCATGTTACTCTTTCAATTACTTTCATTCGCAAAATATCTCAACTTATGTGATATTTTATTTAATGATGTAGTGTAGTATTAACCACTATACCCGTCATCTTTCAAGTTGCTTCTTTGTTGGCTGCACTCTCTCACCCCGGTCACATAGTTATCTATGCTCCCGGGGATTCGCTCCCTTGCCGCCGCGATGCATCTTGAAATCCATAGGGTATATATCTAGCTTTCTATTTAACTGATGCAAGGCCAATTCAACAACTTCAACCTTTGATGAATGTTCAACATCAAGAAGCCGATCAATCTGTGGCCCCTTTTGCCCTAATCGTCGAGCAAGATCGACTTTGCGTGTTCCTGTCTCTATCATTGCATTATGCAATGCCACTTTCATTGCGACGAGAATAGGGAGACTGACAACATATTCACCTGCCTCCAACAGGGATGCTTCAGGTATAGGCCGACGTTTGTCAATTTCTATAGCAATAGCCGTAACCAACCCATCAATAGATTCGAGAAGAGCTTCATCAACTGAGTCACCTACTGAGTTGAATATGGTTCCGCAATCTCTTTGGAGCCATGATCGGGGAAAACCGACGATTTACCATTTATAGATACCTTTCGGTGGCTTCCTCCACCCCTAGCCTTTTCTATCAGCACTCCTTGAGAAGTCCCCCCCTAACGATACAAAATACCCATTAGCAATCCTTCGCCAACAAAATTTCGGCAGAAATGCATCGGCAACGCGACACATATAAGCAGGTACGTGTATACTGTAAAAGAATTTTATTCTGCTTCATTGCTATTGTTATCCAATCAACCAAGACACCATCATGATCCAAGGCACGTTATATATTGTCTCTGCGCCAAGCGGAGCGGGTAAATCAAGTCTGATTCAGGCTTTATTAAAAACTCAACCTTTGTATGATACTCAGGTTTCTGTCTCCCATACCACACGTGCAATGCGCCCCGGTGAGAATCATGGTGAACACTATTTTTTTATCACCGAAGAAGCCTTTCGCCAGATGATCGATAATAATGAATTTCTGGAACACGCCCGTGTTTTTGATAATTATTACGGTACATCCCGGAAAGTGATTGAAGAAACGCTTGCCAGTGGGGTGGATGTTTTTCTTGATATCGACTGGCAAGGAGCACAGCAGATCCGCAAACAGATGCCATCTGCCCGCGGCATTTTTATCCTGCCGCCGTCGAAGGAAGAGCTTTGTCGCCGTCTGCGTGGCCGGGGGCAGGACAGTGAAGACGTTATTGAAAAACGTATGGAGCAAGCCGTTGCAGAAATGGCTCACTATAACGAGTATGATTATTTAATCGTTAATGATGATTTCAATACTGCATTGGCCGATCTACACACCATCATCCGTTCAGAACGCCTGCATCGGGAGCGCCAGGCGCAACGGCATGATGCTTTAATCAGCAAATTATTGGCAGACTGAACCCAATTTCAGTATGATGCCCAGTCATTTCTTTACCTGTGGAGTCGCACACATATGGCACGCGTAACTGTTCAAGACGCTGTAGAAAAAATTGGTAACCGTTTTGACCTGGTGTTGGTCGCTGCTCGTCGAGCGCGTCAACTGCAAACAGGCGGTAAAGACCCGCTGGTGGCGGAAGAGAACGATAAAGTGACGGTTATCGCTCTGCGTGAAGTGGAAGAGGGGCTGATTAACGGTAAGATCCTGGATGTCCGTGAGCGCCAGGAACAACAAGAGCAGGAAGCCGCGGAAATGCAGGCGGTTTCCGCTATCGCGGAAAGTCGTCGTTAATCTACGGTAGGTCTGCCTTGTATCTGTTCGAAAGCCTGAATCTGCTTATCCAAAAATATCTGCCTGGGAGTCAAATTGAACTCCTCAAGCAGGCTTACACTGTCGCGCGGGATGCCCATGACGGGCAAACCCGCACCAGTGGCGAACCCTACATTACGCACCCTGTCGCGGTCGCCTGTATTCTGGCGGAGATGCGTCTCGACCATGAAACACTGATGGCCGCTTTATTGCATGATGTTATTGAAGACACGCCCGCCACCTTTCAAGATATCGCCCAACCTTTCGGCCCGGTGGTCGCCGGGTTGGTTGAGGGGGTTTCCAAGCTTGATAAGCTGAATTTCCGCGATAAAAAAGAGGCGCAGGCGGAGAACTTCCGCAAAATGATCATGGCGATGGTGCAAGATATCCGCGTCATTTTGATCAAACTGGCAGACCGTACCCATAATATGCGTACTCTCGGGGCGTTACGTCCAGATAAACGCCGTCGTATCGCCCGGGAAACGTTAGAGATTTACAGCCCCCTGGCTCATCGTCTGGGTATTCACCATCTGAAAACCGAGTTGGAAGAGCTTGGGTTTGAGGCCCTTCACCCTAACCGTTACCGGGTTATCAAAGAGGTGGTAAAAGCGGCCCGTGGCAACCGTAAAGAGATGATCCAGAAAATTCTGTCTGAAATCGCTGGCAGACTGGCCGAAGCCCATATTGAGTGCAAAGTCAGCGGGCGGGAAAAACATCTCTACTCTATCTACCAGAAAATGCACCTCAAAGAGCAGCGTTTCCATTCCATTATGGATATCTATGCCTTTCGGGTCATCGTCAACAATGTTGATATCTGCTATCGCGTTTTGGGGCAGATGCACAGCCTGTATAAACCCCGTCCAGGCAGAATAAAAGATTATATCGCCATCCCTAAAGCCAACGGCTATCAATCCTTGCACACTTCTCTGATTGGCCCTCACGGCGTACCGGTTGAAATCCAGATTCGCACCGAAGATATGGATCAAATGGCTGAAATGGGCGTCGCGGCACACTGGGCCTACAAGGAACAGAAAGAGTCGAGCACCGCCGCGCAAGTTCGCGCACAACGCTGGATGCAGAGCCTGCTGGAATTACAACAAAGCGCCGGCAACTCTTTTGAATTTATTGAAAGCGTTAAATCTGATCTGTTTCCTGATGAGATTTACGTTTTTACCCCGAAAGGGCGCATTGTGGAATTACCCGCAGGCGCTACCCCGGTTGACTTCGCTTACGCCGTACACACCGATATTGGTCATGCCTGTGTCGGTTCGCGAGTTGATCGCCAGCCATATCCATTATCGCAATCGCTGACCAACGGCCAGACAGTTGAGATTATTACCGCGCCGGGCGCTCGGCCAAACGCCGCCTGGCTAAACTTTGTCGTCAGCTCAAAAGCGCGCGCCAAAATTCGTCAATTGCTAAAAAACCTTAAGCGGGAAGATTCGATTGGGCTAGGTCGCCGCCTGCTAAATCACGCGTTGGGCAATGGGAAAAAGCTGGTTGATATTCCACAGGAAAATATCAATAAAGAGTTGACGAGAATGAAACTCGCGACAATAGAGGATCTGCTGGCTGAAATCGGGCTTGGCAATACCATGAGTATCGTCGTCGCCCGCAACCTGCTAGGCGCGCAGGAGAGCAGCGCAAGCACCAGTAGCAATAACAACGGAGCACGTAAATTACCGATCAAAGGCGCTGACGGTGTGCTGATCACTTTCGCCAAATGCTGCCGGCCGATCCCTGGCGACCCGATTATCGCCCATATCAGCCCCGGCAAAGGGTTGGTTATCCACCATGAATCCTGTCGTAATATTCGCGGCTATCAGAAAGAGCCGGAGAAATTTATGCCGGTAGAGTGGGATAAAGATGTTAGCAGTGATTTTATTGCTGAAATCAAAGTGGATATGTTTAACCATCAAGGGGCGCTGGCAAATCTGACCGCCGCGATTAACGCAGCAAACTCCAATATTCAGAGCATGAACACAGAAGAGAAAGATGGCCGTGTTTACTGCGCTTTTATCCGGCTGACCACTAAGGACCGCATCCAGTTAGCAAATATTATGCGCAAAATCCGCATTATGCCGGATGTGATGCGAGTCAGCCGTAACAGAAACTAAACCGGATAGATTCCCCTCGTTACTCAGGGAATCTTCTTTTGATTATCGTTTTCTACACCGGGCAGATCCGCAAGCGAACAGCCAACAGCGCTATCCACCGCCGCCCCACAAGAGACCACTGTCGATGACGTCGCCGGATACAAAGCCGGCGGCGCATCATGCTGATAATCAAGGAATAGGCCCATCAATACGGAATCAACCTCACCTAGCATACGGCCTAACCACCCCTCCCCCTCCACGCCAAACATTAACACCAACCCAATTGCAATAAACAATAGCGGCAAAATCCATGCCCGGTACCAATACGCTAGCAGCATACGGGGATACCGGGAGTGGCGAACTTTGTTACCCAATAACAACCCACAGGCAATAAGCAGTACGATGCTGATAACCAATACCACTCGGCTTATCAGCATCCATAAGGCATCACCCACAGAATCGATAAAAACGCATCCTCCACCATATCCCGCCAGACAGCCACCTGTGTCATACTCTTATAAGAAATAAACAGACCGTTAAGAGATAAACGGACCGCAAGCGCGTTGCAAAAACCAACTACGCATATGATTAATCTGTGATGATGTCCGGGAATGCGCGGACTTCACCGTTTTTGTCGCCAGTGTCTGGTTCCTCTGAGGCATAGGTTTAGCGACTGCCGTGACAATCAACATCAGACGCCGACTCCCGTGTTTTTCACGAAAGAAGACTTTTTCACAGGAAATCACATCACTCCGCTCATTGTAGATATAATTCATCACATCCCTTGCCCGGCGTTCCGACACCCGAAACACCTGACTGATTTCACTTTTGGTAAATCCTCGCCCCTTCAATAACCCCCAATACGCGACCGCCATGTACAACGGTGTATCATTCAAATGAGACAAGCAGACAGGCAGACGAAAAGTCCCATGATTACTCTGCTTGCCAGTAATAGTCTGATTTCCGGGCAAATCAGCCTGACTGCCGCTCATTTGAAGCGCCATTGAATCATTAACATTGATTGTCATTTTACTCTCCCCTGGTGACTAACTGGTCGATCGGTTACCACATGAGAAATGAAATAGTGTGATTTATTGAGATGAAGCACTTAGGCGGCTAAGCCACCATGCCATATTTAAATACCCTGCCATCGTAGGCGTTATCGTACGACTAACGTTGCGTTCATAGTGGCCTGAAATTCACCAAAAGTACCAGGGTCTAACGCCTTTGCTTGCCAAAGTTGCACAAAGAATTGGTTTTCAGATAAATAGGTGTTTGGCGTATCACCCACAGTAAAGTACAGAACATCAGCCGGGTTAGTTGGAGGACCAAATTTTACTGGCCTACCCATCGCGTTTGACGCCGCCAGCTTAGTATTCCCACCTATCTTGTTCGGAGTCACTTTTATCCTCAACGCGTCATCGAAGCCAGGCACTACGATACTTTCATTATTATCAGCTAGCTGTGGGGCGGAAAACTGCAAAGTGGCCACTCCGCCGGCACTGTTCTTATCGCTTACAGTGCATGTAATGTTCATAGGAAGAGATCCCTCAATCCCGCTGAATGCACCTGTTGGGAGCTGTGCCGGATATGGCCCGGGCGACCGGAGAACCTCTCCCATCAGTACTAGCCCCCCATGAGAGGTAGAGGGACCTGCATCTAAACCACAAACCGGCGGGTCCAGTACTGTTACCGGGTCTTTGATAGGCGGAAGGCTTGGTTTGGACCACGACATAAGCTCCTCTCCATTAATTAAGACACTCAAAATCGGTGAGTTATCGTCACGATTGAATTCGACTTTTTCATCCGGGTTTCGCTGCCATGAAAAATTTACCCCACGACAAGACACGTCAAAATAGAGGTCACTTATTCTTGTATGTACAAGATCATCATCAGCTTCACTATTAGGATTTTCCGGCTTGATCTGTACTGAGTCGGAAAGATTTTCATTAGGGTATGGCTTATCAAGATTTACCGTAAGGTGTTGAATGCCTGTTCCCTGTATATGTGGATCATTATCTTTAATCCATCTAGAATATTTAGTTTTGGCTATAATTGTACATTCGTAACTGCCTGAGACCACTTTCGGGACTTTAAAAATTTCCCCACTAGCTCTGAGCTGGAACCGGACCTGATTCAGATTTCTCTGATCATAAGAAGTTGTACGAGGCACCATATCCCTCATACTATGAATTTGAAACAGATCTAAGGTCGCTTTACCCGCTGCCGGGTAATTGATGACTCCATCACTCCGTTTTACCATCCGCTCAGGCCCCAAAGCTTTCAAAGCTACATCAGCATTCCAATTTCGGGACTGATCGGCAAACACTGAGGGAGAAGAAAAAATACCCACGAATAGGCATATCATTGCCATCCATATCGGCCATTCACGGCAACGAACCACCATCCAACCAATATCCTGTTTTAGCTTGTTAATAAACATCTTCTTCGTATTCATCGGCTGCCCAACCGGGAGTAACTTCCCAGTTGCCATATTAGAAATTTTCATTCGTTGATCTCCCCCCATCCCGGCCAGATTACATCCACCTTTCAGCGGTTCCTCTTCCTCTAATAACTATGGCTTTCCGCATTAAGTTATCTATGCAGACCCACAACACCTTACCTTCATCTTAACGGCAGGTTTCGTTCAATTGCCTCATGGGACTCCAGCTCTTATCTTGCTTCGCTTTTACCGGCGGCGGCCCCAGATTAAACACCACCTCGCACTGGCTGTCTGGTGCGCTGCCCCACTTCACTTTTAATACCCCATTGGGGGGCATACCACTTAGGTACACTTGTCCACCCTCCCCGACGATCGCCGCCAGATTGGTTGCTGTATCTCCTTTAAGCCCCGCCATTGCCCCAAACGGTACCGGCTTACCGTGATAGAGCAAATTCATCAGCAATTGCTGCCCGATACGTACAGGGTAATCCACCATCACAACCGCCCCTTTGGTCGGGAATACGTTCTTGCTGCCTTGTGCCATGTCAGCCCCTTCCGGCAGCGATGACGGATCTAAACTGATACTATTACGGCTGTACGTCTGGGCATAAGGCACCACCGCATATCCCCAGTGATTAGTCGTAATCGAGTTGGAGTTCATCACACGAATACCGCCAACCCCCGATGTCCGCACCAATACAGCGGCATCACCAATACGCGATGCCAACGTGACGCCATGCTGATGGGCGATCAATCCGCCACTAACCCCGTAGTTCACCCCTCGCCCGCCCGATGAATCGTAGTTGTATCCCAGGTTAGCCTGCCCAAGGGAACCACTGTATCCCATTGATACTGACCCGCTGTTTCCCTGCCCTTTATTAGCCTGACTTTGCGAGACACTCCAGGACAAGCTATTGTCATCCAGCAATGAACCACCCATACCTAGCTGGTTACTGCCGCGCCCCGTGCTATCGTGGAATAAGCTATAGTTGGCATACGCATTGTTCAGCGCCGCATAGGAGCCAAACAAACTCAAAGGAATGTTGACGTTCAACGAAACTTGCCGGTTCTCAGGCCAGTCGCCGTTGCCGCGTATACGATCGATGCTGTAATTAAGCCCCCAGCCCACACGGTAGAAAGAACCATTCAATCCCATCGACAGGGTGGTGTTAGTTTTAGAACTGCCCCAGTAGTTATCCCGCTGACCACTGAGCCACAGGGAGTAGTTACCCGGCAATGACTGACTCAATCTCATTTGCCAGCTGCTACGACGTCGCTGAGACATCCAAGAGGGAAGCTCCCCCCAAACACTGTAACCTTGGGTATTGACATCGGAAAAACTAAGGTAATTACGGGTGGAATAGCGGTACGCGGTTAAATCCACTGTCGTGCCGGAGGTCAGCATACTTTTCGAATACGTGGCCCGGTAAGATTCTCCGCGCTGAATGTCAGCCATATTTTTCAACCGCGCCCGGGAAGTGGTGATATCCGCAGATAACGCCCCCATCATACCGAGGGAAAGCCCGGTCCCCAGCGCCGCGGACTGGTACGATTGCGCTACCAAACCACCACCATATAATGTGACGTTGGCGGGCAGACCATAAATCATTGAGACCATGCCAAACACCGGCTTACGCCCGCCGCTACTATACCCACTGGTGTGATAGCGCCCTACCGCTGCTTCGTACTTGAATTGCCCCTGCCGCAACATTATCGGCAGGCTAGAATAAGCCTGACTGAACCCATGATGGGTACCATCAGCCTCGGTGATCGTCACCTGTAAATCCCCGCCGGTACTGCTACCCACCAAATCTGTGATCCGAAATGGACCTGGCGCGACATTGGTTTGATAAATCACACTGCCGTTCTGTGTCACCGTCACCTGCGCGTTAGATTTAGCTATCCCGCTGATAATCGGAGCAAAACCACTCTGCCTACCCGGTATCATCGAATCGCTGGTGGCCAGCCCAATCCCACGATAGGGGAAACCATCAAATACCTGCCCCGCCACACTGCCGGTGGAAGTATCCCCTATCGTCAGATCACTGCGTAACGCCACCACATCCCGCTGCAAATAGGTTTGCAGGAAGTTCCATCTTTGCCGGGATTGGGTGGTTTTTTTCATGGCGTCATTGAGTGAGTCATACCGGTTATAAGTTTGGGTACTATAAGAATAGGTCGCCGTGTTACGAAGACGCCAGGCCCCCAGATTCAATCCAGAATTGAAGCTACCGAACAGGCTCTGATTAGTCTGTTTATTACCAAATTGCGAGCGTTGATTCTGACTGCCATTAACGCTGTAGTTCAATATAAAAGCCGGGATACCCTCTTGCCATAATTTCGGGTCAACCTGACCATTGGTTGAAGGCTTCATCGCTATTTGGGGTATACTCAAATTTAACCGCATCTGGGAAAAGTTCAGACGAGCCGTAGCCTGAGGAATCAATTTACCTAACGGACTCTCTAGCGGCTTATCCGCCGGCAAGGTTTTCAGTGCCGGTGTGTCGCTGATATTGACACCGGCCATATCTAACAAATCTGGCGTCAATACCGGGACCAGCTCGCTGTCGCCATGACGCTGGAACGTAATATCCCGTGAATCAAAAAAAGTGCCATTCACGTAAATGTCAACACGATAAGTCCCAGGCGCCTGACCTCCGGCGGTTTCAAACTGTGATAAATCCACCGTTTGCCCTGAATTCGAACCAAAGTCCAATAAGGCCGGGTCAAAATAGTCGCGTCCTATCGCCTGAGCACTCCATCCAGTCACAAACGCCAGCACCATCCGACAGAAAACCAGAGAAAGGCGCAATTTCACCGGACACTTTGATAGCACCAGAGAAATAGAAATATTTTGATTTACACGATGATAAATAGGCGGTCGCTCTAAACGGCAGCTTATCACCGGAATTAACATTTTCATTGTTAAAATCGCCATCTCTTATTTAAATATATTCAACTTAATATCTACTCTGTCGGTATCTGCAATATTGTTATTAACCACGACATCGTTATTAACCACGGCATTGTTATTAATCACGACATTGCTATTAATCACTGCCAGACACAGCAATAGATCGACTCTCTTCATCAGTGCTTAACCCAAACTCACCAATAGCACGCCACGATACCGTGACATTATTACCAAGGGACATTTTGCCCACCGGCAGCGACCAGCTCTGTTGACCAAATGGCGGCACCATCCTAAATAAATCCTGATCCGGTACGGCAAACGAATTCACCTGTAAAGCCTGCAACGTTATCCAAAACGGCGACGGATTAGTCAGCGTCACAACACTCTCTTTTACTGACGCTCTTAATTGTCTCACCGCACCGGCCACTCCCTCTTTTGGCAACCCCTCAGGACGATAGAACACCTTCACCGCCAGCGCCGCCGTCATTTTCACCTTGCCGGAGAAACCCTTAGATACCGATGATGGTTTCTCAGAAGGCAACATACGCACATTCAGAAAGAACAGAGATTCTCGATCCTTCGGAAAATCTCCGCCGGTACGCAGGATTTTCAACACCTGCCGTTCATGTGCATCCACCTTGGCAATAGGCGGAATCACGATAAATGGTGCCTTAGCATCCAATGGTAAACCGGTGGCAGGGTCCAATTCCCGTACCGTTGACTGAATTAGATAATTGCTGTCGCTGTTATTGATGAATGTCGAAGGGACGCCATTGCTGAATGATTCAAAGTAAATCACCCGGGCATCATTGATATATAACACTCCGTCCAGACTCTCTTCCGCCCTCAGTGGTAAAACCGGTGATACCATTGCCAGAGCGCATAACACAGACGTCACTCTCTGCTTGATTGAAACCTTACGCTCCGCCATGTGATGCTCTTCCAATCTCAAAATATACTCAGTCAGCCTGTAACGTACCGCTCTGTAGCTTACTCACCCCGCCAATATCGGTAATCATCGACCATTCCACCTTACTGCCAGCTTTGCCAGCCAGGGGAAAAGTCGTCAGGCCGAAAGGCGCCAATATTGACGGGGCTTTATCAAAATCCACCGCCTTGCCGTCGAGTTTCAGTTGGGCAAAAGTCTGGTAATACGGTGTTGGGTTGGTCACTACCACACTATTACCTGATTGTGTAAACGTCAGCCGACCACGTGCCTGTTCCGGTGTCATCGGCAGCTTATCCGGCCGGTAGATAAGTTTAATATTCATACCCAGCGAGATAGATAGCGACGCGCCAATCTCATCTTGTTTGCCGTTGCTATTTTCCTTGCTCTCATCAGTTGTTTTCTTCGCCGGAATCGCATTAATCCGAAAACGAAACAGAGACTCACGATCAGCAGGAAAATCACCACCGGTACGTACAACGCGCATTACATTCAAGCTATCGCCCTCCATACGGAACAACGGGGGCAGCACCGTAAACTCCGATGAGCGGGTATTTGGGTTATCCCACGGCGTCACCGCAGCTTGTACCAGATAGACCTCTTCGCCTGAATTTTGCAGTGAGATGCTTTGCACCTTGTCACCCTGCTGATAAATAATGCGTGTCTTCCTCAACATCAGGCCCGCATGTGCTGACGACGACGCCATAACCGCCCATATCCCCAGCATCCCGATAACTATCAGCTTTTTCATATATCCCACTTCATTTCAGACACTATTCCTCAAATACACCCGGCTGATAACGTTATCTACTTCAAGTGTTCATACGAAAACTCAAAATGTATCCCTACTTCCGCAGCTCCTCCGCATAACACACTGGTCTCGTTACTCCCGGTTTTACACGTTACTGGATTATTTTTGTCGCCAAAACCACCCACATAAGCCCTAAACGTCCTCGTTGCTCCATCTTTTGCCAACGGTAACGACACCTTAAACGGCTTATTGCTAGGTTTCGCCTCTACAAACTGCTGGTTGCCAAGGTCCCGTAACCTAATCCCCACTCCCTCGGTAGTACTAGTATTATTTACAGGCATAAACAGTTCCAAATCACCTGAGTTTCTAGCACCATCAGTCCATATGTACAACGCTGGCGATTGGCCTGGACTTGGACTACAGTGACTAAGCTCAAACACCAGGTCTAAAGCAGAACTTTCCACATATTTGCTATTTTTCAGTTGACTCGCATAGACCTGAGGCATATCACCGGTATACATACCAGTAGTGCCGCCGTAGTTACCGTTCACACTCAACGCACAAGTCGGAGGCAACAGATTGCCTTTAATTGTGATCTCAATATTATCCTTACCATCCGCCTGAACCGACAAAGCCACGAAACCGATACTCCATCCAATCAGTACCATGATGAGCCACAAATATTTCGTTCTGCTGTGACATGTTATTAACTCACGCTTTATAAGAGTGTTATTTTTCGCTTTCATCTAACTCTCTTCCCCTCACTGGTCCCCATTTTTATCATCTGTGATCAACCGCATCTCAGGGATAAGAGTAGGTAAACGCGACTCGCGCAATTAACGAGCCAGGTCGAATAATCTTGCTATCCTTTCCACGCGCAATCGCTACCATTACCGGAAGCTGTGCACGACCATCCTCAAATAACAAATTGAGAGGATTCTCATGATTATTTATTACCAAATCACTATCCAGATTTATTTTCTTTTCATCATTTCCTAAGTGAACAATAAACCCCAACCCCTCAGAGGCGTTATCATCGGAACCAGAGACAGGATCACGGAATATTGAACCTTGTTCCGCGTCGATGGTATTTCCTGACACGGTGATAGCAGGTCCGTTTGGTGCAACATCCGGATCACCACAATTGGTTAATTCCAGATTAAATCTCTTGGTGCTTGATACATCCCCTGCTTGACTGAACTCCGCCGCCGGCAGCGAGCCGAAATTCAGCTCCGAACCATTGATATCACTACCACTGATCCCTACGTCACAAGGTTCAGGCACAACAGTTATAGCCAGATTTACGTTTATCCCACTCGATTTCGTCGATGGGAATGGGGGATCTGTAGGATCTTCAGATTCAGCCATGACGCCGCCTGCCAGACACAACAAAACTAACATCCCGCAACAAAGGCGGAGTATCACCATACGCAACATCGAACAGCCGCCATTACTCAGCAAAGCTGCTTGGTCACTCACTCTGTTTTTTTCTCGCCTTGTCACTTTGGTTCACCTTAAAACTCTCTCGTTCACAGCTATTCTGTTTAATGAATCGCGCAGCAAACTTAACGATAATCAAATGTAAAATTCACGTTGGCATAGATTTTTCCTGGCTTTTTACAGACCATTACCGTCTCCCCTACCGCCGGGGCGCATACCAGTGAAAACCTAACCGGCACAGAAGGAGTTTGAGCATTTATGACTGTGCCTTTATCCGCCAGATAAAATGGTTCACTATCCGCTATATTTGAGGACCATTCCGTTCCATTCAGCTTCTTCAAGCGCACCGTGACGCCCACCGCCTTTGAAACTGGAGCCTCGGTATTTTGACTACGAAACAGCGTCTTATCATTTGTACCAAAATGCTCTCCGGTAATAGTAATCGCAGGAGCAACCCTGTTTGCATCGATCACATCTGAGCAATTTCTCAGAGTGAGATTGGTTTCCCCGTAGGCGCTCCCTGATACCAGGCTGGCAAATTGCACTTTGCCCAGATCGATATTGTTGTTATCCACAGCGATATCACACGTTCCGTAGGCAATATCGGCCTTAAATGTGACGATGGCAGAATTCGCCGCCCACAAGGGGCCAGAAAAGAGCCACAGGACTCCGCCCACGCCGATGTAATTCAGGTACCTGCGTAGACGCTGAACCCTTGAGATACCGGCTTTACTGAATTTCACCATTGAAGTTCTCTCCACCGCCGAGATCGCTGATCACCGCCCATTCCACTCTCTTTTTATTCTGATTATTTTGAGCGGGATAAACATGGCTACTGAAAGGCGCCAGCATTTGTGGGTGACTTTCAGAAAACTTCACCGGCACGCCATCAACTTTGATCTGGGTAAAGCTGATGTGATAAGGCGAATTGTTGCTAACTTGAACGCCCCCGGAAGCATGGGTAAAGCGCAGCGCTTTGTATGCCTGCTCTGGCGTACCCACCAATCCCGTTGGCCGATAAAATAGTTTGATGGTATTGCCGATGGCATAAGTTATCCCGCCGCCAATCTTAGTTTCTTCGAAACGCTGGCTCGGCGGATTATTACTACCGGGAATAGCAGAGGCATTAAAATAAAAGACGCTCTCCCGATCAGTCGGCAACTTACTGGTATCGCCTAAGATGCGCAGAACATTGGTTCCTTTAGGGTCCAAACGGAATAAAGGAGGCGTGACGTAAAAAGGCGCTTTACCCTTGCCGTCAACGGTGCGAGTAATCTTAGTTGTCACCAAGTAAGGGATATTGGTTGTCGTATTGCGTACTGAGACTGTTGTTGCAGCTTTATCCTGTAAGAAAATAATGCGTGTAACATCGATGCCAAACCCGCCTTCGGCCTGACTCTGCGACGCGAACAAAAACGCGCCCAATACAAGGCTTTTTACTATGATGTTGGAAAGTCGGAGTTTATTGATCATCTTTTGTTTCTCACTGTCTTGGCTCTGCCCGCCAGTAACTGCCTAATAAAAGGCGTCATCAATCATCTAGAATTTTTCACCAAAGAAGCCCGAGGAGGTTCTCCTCAGGCTAAAGCCACATAAAAGTCAGTCATACGCATAGGAGAAGGTGATGGGAGCATAAATCCGCTGATTTCCAGGAACATCTTTGCCCGTTGTTGCTATAAATACAACAAACTTTGCATAACTATTCTTGATGTCAGCTGAATCTTTGTCGTCTATTTTCACAGAAGGAACAGTCATATCAATCAAGCTTTCACTTTTAATAGGTGTTAATACATCATTTTCTAAATGATTTAGTATTATACCTGCCTGTTCCTTACTATCTTTGTTAAAGAGATAACCCCCTGATCCATTCAAAGTTTGACCTGTCACATACAACTTAACTTTAGTTGCATCTTTATTGTCTGAAGAGCAGTTAGCAAGACCAATAGTAAAATGCCTTTCACTGCTAGATATAAATTTTTTAATTTCTGCGTGTGGAAATTTATTACCCGGATCTACAAACTCTACTTTTGTATGGTTCCCCGTATCCACCGTCCCATTTGAGCCTGGGTTGGTAACATCACATGTTGCAGTCACAATCGTACCAGTAACATTTACTGTGGTATTATTCCCCCCTTTATTTTCCTCACCTGCTGCCAAAGCAGCCGAAGCTGCCCCCATAACCAGCGCTGCCACCGCGCTTATCTTTAATATCTTTTTCATTTCATTAATCTCTTTTAACTACCTAACTAAAGTCCGATTCAAGCTCGCGCATCATGTTTTGATAAACAGAGGCATCTAGCTGTACAAAAATTTGTCAATTAGGACCATTTTGACTATCGAAACATAGCTATTTTTCTGTATAAAAACAGCACCATACAGAGTTAATATGCGATTATTTCGCAAATTTTAAGGATATCATCTTTACCTATCCTAAAATTAAAAACAAAAATTTTGCTAAAGTGACAACAAAAGGGCAATGTTTTTGCATGTTGTAATAAAAAGAGTGGATTATTGGAATGTTTCTGTGGTAGGATTATTGAGTTTTACAAATATATACAAATCTATCTCTTTTTTTATTAGAAAACTTTTAGTACAATTTCTAGGCGATCGTGTTTCGATAGTCAAAATGGTCCTAACTGTCGTACCTTAACGCCTACCTTTTACGCCCCAAACTCCTTGAAAACGTTCAACATTACTCGCGGTATAACGTACCGTATGGCGAATGTTTTTATGTCCAAGATAGTCTTGTATTAGCCGGGTATCGATTCCTCGATCTGCAAGGGCAAAACCGCAGGCATGACGCAACATATGTGGATGAGGCTCTACCGCGATATTCGCCCGTTGCCCTAACTGGTTGATAATCTGATAGATGCGCTGGCGAGTCAGTGGTTTCCCACAACGCGATAGAAATAACCAATCACTATCAGCGCCCTGAAAAGTTTTGCGCACTTTAAGCCATGCCTTAATCGCCTTAACTTCACGCTGCAAAAGGGGATGATTAGTACAAAATCCGCCTTTTAATCGCCTGATATATAGGCATTTTTCTTTTAACTCCATGTCAGATAACCGCAAATGCCTGGCTTCGCTAACACGAAAACCGTGGATATAGCTCATATACACCAGACAGTAATTTCGTTCTGGATTAGGCCCCACTTTCGCCATTTCCAACATGCTTTCTACTTCTGATTGAGTCAGATATTTTCTTTGGCCCATGATTATTTCTCCAAAATATATTGATAGCACAACCCGGCGATATCCCGCTTAGAACAGATATAAGCTAGGATAAAATAGACACCGCTACCCAAAACGATGGCCTATTGTTCACCGAGGCTACAAGAGGTTATACAGATATGGGGCAAAATTTAAACACCTTTTTTGATTATTTTTTCACCTCGCAAGCACGTTAGTTTACATTTGACCGACAGGACAGATTATTCAAAACAGGCTACAAGAACCTGTCGTTACAAATCGTCTTTTTCGTTATAGCGGCTTACTCTTAAAGGTATTGATATGGTTTTCAACCAGTTACCGAGGAAAATATTCCATTGATTACATTAAACTCGCCTGTATTATTATGGCTGGTAAACAGGATCAGGCCGTGACCTGTAAAACCTGATGGAGTGCCATGCAATTAACGGAGATAAAAGAAACCTTATGAGAGGCCCATTGCTTGATGCCATCCCTCTGACTTCCCTGCGTGGTGTCGGGGCAAGTCAGGCCGCCAAATTAGCAAAAATAGGGCTGGTTAATTTGCAGGATCTTCTGCTGCATTTCCCGCTGCGTTATGAAGACCAGACACGCCTTTATACTATTAATGATCTTTTGCCGGGTATTTCCGCCACCGTCGCAGGTGAAATCCTGCGTACCGATGTTACTGTTAGTCGTCGCCGAACCCTGACCTGCAAAATGAGTGATGGCACCGGCGTGCTCACGCTGCGCTTTTTTAACTTTTCGGCGGCAATGAGAAACAATCTGGCGAAAGGGAAACAGGTTGTTGTCTATGGTGAAATCAGAAGAGGCAGTCAGGGCGCCGAAATTATTCATCCTGAGTATAAGATTCAAAATCGTACTGGAAATGTACAACTTCAAGAGACATTAACCCCCATTTACCCGACAACAGAAGGTGTTCGTCAGGCGACGCTGCGTAATCTCATTGATCAAGCGCTGAAATTGCTGGACACCTGTGCAATCAATGAACTCCTGCCGGAAGAACTTAGCCGCTCCATGATTAGTCTGCCGCAAGCACTGCATACTTTGCACCGCCCGACACCGGATATTGCTCTGGCGGATCTGGAAACCGGCAGACATCCCGCTTATCGCCGTCTGGTTCTGGAAGAACTTTTAGCTCACCATTTGAGTATGCTAGCCGTCAGAGCCGGCGTACAACGCTATCACGCTCAGTCGCTGCCGACTGAGGACAAGTTAAAACCGCAATTCCTTAATCGCCTGCCATTTTCTCCAACTCATGCGCAACAACGGGTTGTTTCGGAAATTGAATTGGATCTGGCAAAAGATGTTCCCATGATGCGACTGATTCAGGGCGATGTAGGTTCAGGAAAAACGCTGGTTGCCGCATTGGCTGCGTTGCGAGCCATTGCGCATGGTAAACAGGTCGCCTTGATGGCGCCGACTGAACTACTGGCAGAACAACATGCAAATACCTTTCGGCAATGGCTGGAACCGTTGGGTATTCAGGTCGGCTGGCTGGCGGGTAAGCAAAAGGGGAAAGCGCGTCAGAAGCAACAAGAAGCCATTGCCAACGGCCAAGTCGCCATGATTGTCGGTACCCATGCCATGTTTCAGGAACAAGTGAAGTTTTCCGGTCTGGCGCTGGTGATTATTGATGAGCAACATCGGTTTGGTGTGCATCAACGTCTGGCTTTATGGGAAAAAGGACGTGAGCAGGGTTTTCATCCTCACCAATTGATTATGACGGCCACCCCGATTCCCCGTACCTTAGCCATGACCGCTTATGCAGATCTCGATACTTCTATTATTGATGAATTACCACCGGGGAGAACGCCGGTGACGACCGTTGCGATCCCGGATACACGCCGTGAAGAGATTATCAAACGGATCAGAAACGCCTGCCTTGATGAAAATAGACAAGTCTATTGGGTCTGTACGCTAATTGAAGATTCCGATGTGCTGGAAGCTCAAGCCGCGCAAGCCACCAGTGAAGAACTTACTCTTGCTTTACCGGAACTGAAAGTCGGGCTGGTGCATGGCCGCATGAAAGCCGCAGAAAAGCAGGCAGTGATGGAGGCTTTTAAATGTGGAGAATTACAGCTTCTGGTTGCAACAACGGTTATTGAAGTGGGCGTGGATGTGCCGAATGCCAGTTTGATGGTTATTGATAACCCGGAACGGCTCGGCTTGGCGCAACTTCATCAATTACGTGGACGAGTTGGCCGTGGGGCTATCGCTTCTCATTGTGTTTTACTTTACAAAACGCCGCTGAGTAGTACTGCCAGAATACGTCTGCAAGTGCTTAGAGACAGTAATGATGGTTTTGTTATCGCGCAGAAAGATCTGGAAATTCGTGGTCCCGGTGAATTATTAGGAACACGCCAAACAGGGAATGCGGAATTTAAGGTGGCTGATTTGCTAAGAGATCAGGGAATGTTGCCGGAAGTTCAGCGTATTGCCCGCCATCTCCACCAGCATTATCCTGAACATGCCCGCGCCTTGATTGAACGCTGGCTACCGGAACGGGTACATTATGGTAATGCGTGATTGAGGATATATCGGAGCGTTTTTTTTGTTTCTCAAAGCTGCCAAAAATACAGATATCTGGTTTTATCCAATAATTAAGATGCTCTGCTATAGAGCTTTCTTTTAATTATTCCGTTTAATTGTTCATGTATTATTTCCAAAGGAATGGAAAACACAACCACAATTATTCCTAAATTAGCACCAGCGTTAAAATATATCCCAATAAAATATAAATGGTTTTTTATTATTTTCTTAAAAAAATCGAATCTAATACCTCGGATTAACTGATACGACGTGTCACTATCCGAAGTCTTTTATCAGCTAACTGGAGTGACAGGCGGTTTCGCCATTTTTTATCAAATTCAGTTGATGGTGTGTACGGTATTAGCGCAACGTTATGCTCAAAGGTTAAAACGGAAATAGATGTAAACCTATGATATGAATTCAAGAGTAATTATTATATTTACATCAATGTAATATTGAGTTACTAAGTTTAAATAGTAAATATTTCTATTAACTCAATGAATGTAATTTTAAATATTTTCTTCTCGAAGTATAAAACCTTGATGGAGGTCACACAAATAATAGTTTTGTTGGTCTTTTTTATCCTATACTTATATTTCATTATGGTACATATTAGGGTGTTTTTAAATTAGAGCTAAATAAATCTACGTTGATATAATGGAGAGGTTAATATGATTTATGTCAAAAATCTTTCAGATAATGTGGTTAAAGTCGCAATTAGTAAATGGAGTAGTGAAGAAGGTAATGACGAATATATTGAAATTAATCCAGAAGAAGTAGTTCAATGGGATAGATCAGATAGGCGCGGTTTTTTAATGTCAGTAGTACGCGAAGATAATATTCCAGAGTTGTATTCAATAAAATCAGATGGCTACTTAATTATTAATAATAACAATATTGAAAATAACGGCGAAGAGATAAATTATTTATATTCGATACAATCTAACTAAAAAATTTTATTATTTATCTAGTTTTCTTAATTTACGTTCATATGCCATTGAATTAAATGAAAATATTCATTATTGATATAGTGGAGGATTTATGATTTATGTTAAAAATCTCTCAACTGAACCGGTTAAAGTTTCGGTTAATAAATGTGGAGAGGAAGGTAGAGAGGAATATTTAGATCTTGATTGTGAAGATGTCAAGGTGTGGGATCTATCCGATACGCATGGTTTTATATTGTCAGTAATACAGAGAGGTATTGAAAAATCATATCCTGCTTCTAATAACAGTTTTATTATTATTTTTGATGATTATGTACAAGATAGCGGCACCAATATATCTCCTCAAAAGAAATAAATGAGAACTTGTCATCCGATTTAATTGAGTGTTAGACAAAATTAAATCACCATAATCAGGAATGGAATCTCCATTCCTGAGCTATTTATACTCAACGGTTTGCTACTTTTGCCCCTAATGCTTCTTTTATGCTTGATTGATAAAGATATTTACAGCCTCTTTATAATTAATCAGTTGTTTTATCAACTTCCTCTGCCCGCATTTCCAGACTGGTGTTTAATCCCAACATTTTATGAATAAGATAATAGAAAAAATTATCGACTGATATCTATAGGTTAATATTAAATTGTTTTTTGGCAGTTGGTTTTAGATTATTTTTATCGATGATGAGTAAAAATTAAAATTATGAGGTTTGAACAACATAATTTAATAAAGATGTACATTTTTATGGCTAATTTTATTAATACGTAAATATGTAATTTAATCTACTAAGCATTAACCGTAAAGCAAAGAATAAAAACCTCCAAGGATGACGTAATATTTTTTCTGTTTATAAAAAAGTGAGTTAGTTTGGTAATAACAAGAGCGGGAAAGCTAATATTTCAAATTAAATAAACGATAGGCTGAACCGAGGTATTATAGCTCAGCCTTGGTTTTAGGGTTTTTAGTAATTTATAATGACAGTGGATTAATCATCATATTCACTGTGTACTATATTATCGTTACCAACATCCCAGGCTAATCTTTCTCCATTCGCCCGCAGGACTGAGAATGAATTTTTTGATGCGCTCAGGCTGACGATATCTTGTAATCGGGCTATTCCGGGGGGGATCTGGACATTCAAGCTTCGGGGCCCCCAAACGACCACGCTACCGTTCGCCCGTAGGGCTGCGAAAGCATCATTTGCTGCACTCAGGCTGACAATATCCTTTAATTTGGCGATTTCGGGTGGGACTCTGAGATCACCCCAAGAGACCACGCTGCGATCTGCTCTCTGGGCAGCGAAGGCAAAACCTGTTGTTTTCAGACTGACGATATCCTTTAATGCGGCAATTTCAGGTGGGATTACACCCCCAAAAAAACTGTTCCCCCAGACGACTACACTACGGTTGGCCCGTAGGGCCGCGAAAGCATCACCTGTTGTACTTAAGCTGACAATATCTCGTAATTTGGCAATGTCTGGAGGGACTTGGCCACCCCAATTATCAATCCCCCAGCTAACTATACTACCGTTGGCCCGCAGAGCTGTAAAAGCAGAACTTGCTGAACTCAGGCTAACAATATCCTGTAGTCTGGCAATTTCTGGTGGAACTTGCCCCCCCGAGCTTAGTTGTCCCCAGGCGACCACACTACGATTTGTCCGCAGGGCTGCAAATGCATTTGTTCCCGCACTTATGCTGACAATATCCTGTAATTTGGCAATTTCTGGTGAGATCTCACCGCCTAGAAAATCAAGCCCCCAAGCAACCACGCTACGATTTGCCCGCAGGGCCGCAAAAGCACTACCAGCTACACTTATACTGACAATATCCTGTAATTTAGCAACTTCTGGCGGGATTTGCCCGCCAGAGTCCGAAGCCCCCCAAGCGACTACACTGCGGTTGGCCCGCAGGGCTGTGAAAGCACCTCTTGTTGCACTTAGGCTGACAATATCCTGTAATTCAGCAACTTCTGGCGGAACCTCGCCGCCCCAATCTTTCAGTCCCCAGGCGACTACGCTACGATTTGCCCGCAAAGCTGCGAAAGCAGAGCTTGTTGTACTGAGACTGACAATATCCTGCAATTGAGCAATTTCGGGCGGAATTTGGCCGCCATAACGTTCATCTCCCCAGGCGATCACTCTGCCATTTGGCAATAACATGGCGCTGGCCCCGTTAAAAGCGCTAGAGATCTTGTCATCAGAGTTACTATTTATACCGGATTGCCGGTATTGATTTATAGAATTATTGCGGGTATCCCCGTTTAGTGAGAAATCGTCATTTTGGTTCATTTTATTCTCCTAAATAAGGTCATATTGGATTTACCTTATCCACAAGTGATTTGTACCGTAGGACCTTTGCCCAATGGGTTAATTAATTTTCATATTCATGATGCACGTTATTGTCGTAAGCAGAACCCCAGGCTACTTTCCGACCATTAGCCCGCAATACGGCGAATGAGTTTTTTGACGCACTCAGGCTGACGATATCTTGTAATCGGGCTATCCCGGATGGAATTTGGTTGCCTTGATAACTGCCATATCCCCAAGCAACGACGCTACCATTCGCCCGTAGGGCGGCAAACGCGGTTTCTGTCGCACTGATACTGATAATATCTTGCAATTGGGCAATTTCGGGCGGAGTTGAAATACCATTGCCTCCCCAGACAACTACACTGCGGTTTGCCCGCAAGGCCGCGAAAGCACCATATGTTGTGCTCAGACTGACGATATCCTGTAATTTGGCAATTTCGGGCGGAACACTGCCACCCGAATATTTGCTTCCCCAAGCGACGACGCTGTGATTTGCCCGCAGGGCTGCAAATGCAGTTCCTGTTGCACTGATACTGACAATATCCTGCAAGTTAGCAATTTCAGGCGGAACCTGGTCGCCCGAATTTTTGAAGCCCCAAGCGACTACACTGCGGTTCGACCGCAGGGCCACGAAAGCAGAGTCTGTTGCACTCAGGCTGACAACATCCTGCAATTGGGCAATTTCTGGCGAAACCTGCCCGCCCCAATTCTCAAGTCCCCAAGCGACCACGCTCCGATTTGCCCGCAGGGCGGCAAATGCGTTTACTGTTGAACTCAGGCTGACAATATCTTGCCGCTCTGCAATTTCAGGCGGTACCTTACCGCCAGAATATTCATCGCCCCAAGCCACTACGCTACCGTTCTCCCGTAGAGCCGCGAAAGCGGAGCCTGTTGTACTCAAGCTAACAATATCCTGCAATTTGGCAATTTCTGGTGGAACCTGACCGCCGAAATTCTCATCGCCCCAGGCGACCACACTACCGTTTACTCTCAGGGCCGCAAAAGCAGAATCTGTTGCCTTCAAGCTGACAATATCCTGCAATTTGGCAATTTCTGGTGGGATTTGACCACCTTTATCCTCGTTCCCCCAAGTAACCACGCTACGGTTTTTCCGCAGAGCCGCGAAAGCCTCACTTGTCGCACTCAGACTAACGATATCCTGCAATTCGGCAATATCGGGCGGGATTTGGCTACTATAATCATTTCCCCAAGCCATCACTCTGCCATTTGGCAATAACATCGCCGTTGACTCGTTATTAGAGACGATAGAAGTATTATTCTCAGAGGAGCTACTCCTATCCGGTTGCCAATATTGCTTGATAGGATTACCTTCGGCATCCATGTTTGGTGAGGGTTCGTTATTTTGATTCATATTATTCTCCTAATGATGGTGATATCGGATTAACCTTCTTACCTACAGGGGAATCTATGCCATAAAACCTATCCCTTGCGGGTTAAGCTGAATTTCTACTGCCATTTACTACTAGCTATTCTTTGATGAAGAAGATAATAGAAAAAATTATCGACTGACAATTATAGGTTAATACTAAATTGATTTTTTGGTAGTTGGTTTTAGATTATTTTTTATCGATACAGCGTAAAAATTAAAATTATGAGACTTGGGCAACAGAATTTAGGGGATCTGTACATCCTTATTGCTACTTTTATTAATACGCAAACATGTAACTTAATCTACTAAGTATTATCTGTAAAGCAAAGAATAAAAATCACCAAAAGGGGCGCAATATATTTTCTATTTATAAAGAAATGAGTTACTTTTTTTCTTTAGGATTTACATTAAAAACTATTTCGTAGAGAGCGGGAGTGATAAAATTTAAAGTGAATATTCCATAGGTTGAATTATTATATTTTTCTCAACCATTGGTTAATAACCGACAATAACAAAATAATACTTAATAGATTAACTAAATCGAGAGAGCAATACCCATTCATTATCGACATTCAGAATGATCTATTAGACGATTATGATTCACGGACAATATTACAAAGCCAGTGACAACGGTAGCAAAGAGCAAGTTAAAAGCTGCGGATATCGTCTGTGTGACGAAATGTCGCAGGTCATCTTAAAGCATTAAGCAATAGTAAATGCGGGGCTACGCCAGCCCTGCATTTGTTGGCAGTTATCGCAGCTACCCGGCCACTACCCCTTTTAATTGAGAGCATAAAAAAGTCTGGGGCGCTTTTTTACGCTCTCCATCTCCTGCTGGGAGATCCGCTGTCACCATGTCACGGCGTTTGCTGCGTCGCGTGTTTCACTCGCAAAATTTCGACGGTGCGCGCCTCGTCCAGCACGCGATAAAAAATAATGTAGTTCCGATGCGCGACCAGCTCGCGCACATAATCCGGCAGGCCGGGCCGCCCGGTGCGGCCAAGCTCCGGGTGCTGCGCAAGCGGCAAAGTCTTGTCGCGTAGCTCCTGACCGAAGCTGCGCGCCCCGGTCGGGTTGTCTTTGCCTATGTATCGAACAATGGCGCGCAAATCCTCGCGGGCCTTCGGTCGCCACTCGATGCGGTAAGGGGTCTTTGCTTTCGCCATAAATCAGCCAGCCGCGCTCAAGCGCGCTTCCTTTTGGCGGGCTTGTGTTCGGCGGCCAAGGCGGCAATATCAGCGTCCATCTCGGCCATAACCTCATCGTGTGAAAGATTCGGGCGCGGGTCGTCGATAGCATCCTGAATCTCAGCGGCCAGCCACTCCGAGTAGGCGGCGGCTTGGTGGGCCTTACGCATTGCCTCGGCCCGGCCACGATTGCCAGCGGTTTCTTCTTTCTCGTCCGGGTTCCACTCACTGGCGTCGAACTGGCCGATGGTGATGCCTACGTCGCGCAACACGTTCAGGGCGGCAATGGGGTTGCCGAAACGGCGCGGCTCCTGGCTGCGGGCCTTCGCCAGCAAAGCGGCGACACCGCTGCGGGTTGCGATCTGCACAAGGAAGGTTCCGCCCTGCCCTTTCAGGGTCACACCTTCCACGCCGCCGGAATCGCTTGCGGCGCGTAGCTGCTCAATGGTCATGCTTTTCATGATTCACTCCTTATAGGGTGATGAAAGTAACAGGGTTGATTGTGCATGTTTCCTAGTAAATGCGCAATCACCTAGACAAAAAAGGTTGGATAACATTTAATGGACATTAAGCTCCGTTCACCAAACGGAGCAGAACACCACCTCCCCAGACTTTCCCACCAGAAATGCTCTCACTCGACGAGCGGGGTCCAAAAATCATCTTGGTTGGCGGTTGGCTATTTTGATTACTGGTAGCTCCATGCACTTTTAACCATAATAGCTATTCGAACCATTTTAGCAAAATCCGCCGTAAACCCTCGCCCAATGCGGGCGGTGATATAAGGCGAAAAGCCCGCAGGGCTTTCAGGTTATTAACCATCACGTTCACTGGCAGCCCGGGGGGGACACGGCCAAAAAAAGCGGTTAAAATACATAAACTATCCCGATGAGCGCTGATGATGTTAAGAGCCACCAAAGTCCGCATTTACCCGACACCCGAACAGGCTGATTATCTCAATGCTCAGTTCGGTGCGGTCCGTTTCGCGTACAACAAGGCGCTCCACATTAAGAAGCACGCTTATCAACGCCACGGGGTGAACCTCAGCCCGCGTAAAGACCTCAAACCCTTACTGTCAGTGGCGAAAAAATCCCGCCGGTATGCCTGGCT